>JBBRHB010000826.1:0-1500 GCA_038223355.1 Chloroflexales bacterium | reverse complement strand
ATCAAGGACACCGGCAAGCAATATTTGCGCATCAGCAGCATTACCATGCAGGCACTCACTGCGGTTGAGGTCGGCAAGCTACAGGAAAAAGTGCAATTCCTGGATATTAACCAGGGCATGGAGCCCTATGTTGCGGCTGAGGTCAATGGCCTGAGTGAAGTCCGGCGCTATAACCTGAGCGGGGACCTGATGGGCACGCTGCAACTCGATCAGCGCGGCTGCCGCGCCAGTCTCCGCTCGATCTATATCGACCGGCCCGGAGCAGTTTACAATATGTGCGTGGGTCCGAGTAACGTCAGCATCCAGCGCTATATCATGCACGATATACAGGGAACGCCTCTCCCACTGACCAACGTACTCCTGACGAACGTGCCGTGGTCGCCCGGTAGCTTGCAGGCGGCGCCTGGCTGATGATGGTAGTGAGCACCGTTGGTGCTCCGACATAATGTGAGGCGACAGGAGGGGTACGGCAGGAGCAAGCCCTGCCGCTACAGATCCTACCATCGTTCTCTACGGATAAATGCCCCGAATCGTGGTCGCTTCAGCGACGCGCTTAACAGCGACCAGATAGGCCGCCAGACGCATGGAAATCTTTTCACGCAAAGCAATTTCGAGCACGCTGGCAAACGACCGGACCATAATACGGTCGAGCCGTTCTGTGATCTCTTCTTCGCTCCAGAAGAACTCTTGCAGCCCCTGCACCCACTCAAAATATGATACGGTAACGCCACCGGCATTGGCCAGGATGTCAGGCACGACCAACACCCCCCTATCATAAAGTAAGGCATCGGCTTCGGGCGTTGTCGGGCCATTAGCAGCCTCAACGAGCAACTTGGTGCGAATCCGACCGGCGTTCAGTCCAGTTATTTGGTTTTCCAGAGCAGCCGGCACCAGGATATCGCATTCGAGTTCCAGCAACTCGCTATTGGTCAAGCGTTCAGTGCCGGTCTGGTGATAGCCTTCAAGACTTTTGGTGGGGCTTTGCTTGACGTAGTCGAGCATAGCAAGGACATCAAGGCCGCGCCGGTTATAGTAGCCACCCGAGACATCACTAAGGCCCACGATGCGCGTGCCCATCTGGGCAATTTGGGCCGCAGAAATGCTGCCTACATTGCCAAATCCCTGAACGACGGCCGTGGCTTGATCGAGCCGGAGACCAATATGCTTGGCTGCTTCGCGTGTAATGACCGACACACCGTGGCCGGTGGCATCAACACGGCCAAGCGAGCCACCTACCTCAATGGGCTTGCCCGTCACAATCGCCGGGACAGTATAGCCGCGGTGCATCGAGATGGTGTCCATGAACCAGCTCATGACTTGGGCATTGGTGCCGACATCCGGTGCTGGAATATCACGCTCGGGGCCAACAATGACCGAAATCTCCGCAGCATAGCGGCGCGTCAAGCGTTCGAGTTCGTTCATAGAGAGCAGTTTGGGATCAACGATGACACCGCCTTTCGCGCCACCGTAGGGAATATTAACCAGCGCGCACTTCCAGGT
>JBBRHB010000825.1:0-1514 GCA_038223355.1 Chloroflexales bacterium | reverse complement strand
GGATAGGTCAGCGCGATCAGCCGGCTGGCCAGATGGATGGCAGGCTCACTGGTGGCGCCGACATAGTTAGTCACGAAAGCCAATTGCGACATCTGGGCGGCGGCGACCTCCGCCAACTCCGTGCGACCGTGGCCGGCGTTTTCGTTCCAGAGGCAGGAGAGGCCATCAATGTAGTCGTTACCGTCGATGTCGGAAAGCACGGCGCCACGGCCCCGAACGAATATAATTGGCTGCTGATGGTCACCGGGATACTGGAGCGGATGGACGAGGTGCTCCCGGTCTTCTTGCAGAAGTTGGCTGTTGCGCGTCTCGGTCACCATGCTAGGCGAACTCCTTGGTACATCTGTGCGGCGAGCCCGTGGCTGTGAACCGTGGGCGATCCCGCCTATAATATTCCGTGTACCCAGGCATTGTACCCCAGACGGTGCGTTGCCCGCAGCCAGGGGCGATCTCGCTCGCGGGATTCAGAGTGTATAGCCCGGCATAGCAGATCGAGTGAGCCTGCTGCTACACTGCGCCACAAAATAATGGATTCGAAGAGCGAGATGACCAGATGAACGACGAGCGGCTAGTCCGCATCAGCAAGTACCTAAGCAAGCACCTCCGCCACCAGCCGGAGCGGCTCGGACTGAAACTCGATCCGGGGGGTTGGGTGCCCGTAGACAGTTTGCTGTCCGCATGTGCCACACATAGTATGCCGATCAGTCATGCCGAGTTTGAAGAGGTAGTGGCGAGGAACATTAAGAAGCGCTACTCGTTCGACCCCACCGGGACGCAGATCCGGGCTAACCAAGGCCACAGCGTGGAAGTGGATCTTCAGCTTGAGCCCCGAGATCCTCCAAACCCTTTGTACCATGGGACGAGTGATCGTTTGGTTGAGGCGATCCTGGCAGGTGGCCTGTTAAAAATGAGCAGGCATCACGTCCACCTTTCAGAGGACATCTCCACGGCACGCGCGGTTGGTGCGCGGCATGGGCGACCGGTGGTCCTGGCAATCGATACAGCGGGGATGCAACAGGCTGGATACGAATTCTACTGCTCCGAGAATGGGGTTTGGCTTGTAGACGCGGTGCCACCGAGCTACCTTCGCCCACTGTAGGCTGTAGATGGAGACACGTGCAGGGCGGAGCAATCGTGGGCCCGTGTGTAACCCTGGCGGTGATGCAACCGCTTCGCCCGCGGCGTCGCGAGGATCCCGGGCCCACAGGGCTGTCAACTCAGAATGCGGTGCGTCCGCCAAACTGAGCGCCGTCCACACACCACTATTCCGGAGGTCAAGGACGTGCGGGATAGCGAGCGTGAGCCGCCAGACCGTGCGGCTAACGGGAACGGTTGCCAGGGCAGGATTCGCGTTCTGCACCAAATGCCGCGACCGCTCCGCCAAGCCTACCCCCAGGTCACCGGGGAGATAGAGCGTTGGCGGGCCATTCACATTCCATCAATTGTCCGATGCTCGCCCAGCGTACGCACTCTATGCCAGGATTTCAATCACTCGCTCCAGGCCGCCGGCCATC
>JBBRHB010000824.1:0-1515 GCA_038223355.1 Chloroflexales bacterium | reverse complement strand
CTGTAGCTCTGCTTGCCTTGGATGTCTGCGAAATTGATCTTGGCACCGGAATGCGCGCCCGAGGAGACGTTGACAATCCGCGCGGAGATGGCGGCCTTTAGCTCGTCCAGCAGCAGGTTCGTTAGGAGGAAGTAGCCGAGGTGGTTGAGGGCAAAGGTCATCTCAATGCCATCCACACTCTCCTGCCGCTTCATGAAGATCAGCCCGGCATTGTTGATCAGCACGTCGAGCTGCCGGTATCCGCGCTTGAATTCATCGGCCAGATCGCGTATTGATTGCTGCGACGACAGATCGGCCAGCATGGAGGTGACCGCAGTGTTGCCCGTCTGTTGCTTGATTTGCGCGACAGCCGCCGCGGTGCGGCTCGCATCGCGACCAACGATGATGACGGCGACTCCTTGCCGCGCCAGTTCCTGGGCCGTCATCAACCCGATTCCGCCTGTCGCGCCGGTTACCATGACGCGTTTACCCTGCATGGACTCTGTTGTATTACTCATGCTAGGTATTATACGCATGTATGCATCGGTTATAGACCAGATCGGTGTCGCTGGCCCATCCAGGCCCTCAGGTGAAGCACCGCCCCTCCTGGAGCAGTGCTGTAAGCTCGGCAGCCGGTAGCGGAGGGCTGTAGCGCCAGCCTTGGATCAGGTCACAGCCATGCGCACGCAACAGCGCCAACTGGGCATCGTTCGTGACTCCTTCTGCCACAGCCCGCAATCTGAGATGATGCGCGAGCCCGACCAGTCCGCTGACAATGGCGTCCCAACGTGGATCAGTGTCCATGTTCCACACAAAGCTGAGGTCGATCTTAAGCACTGCGAACGGGAAGTGCTTGAGGTAGCGCACGCCTGACGGCCCCATGCCGAAGTCGTCGATCCACAGTGGTATCCCAAGTGTAGCGAGCTCGGTCAGCACCACCACGGCCACGGCTGGATCGGGCATATGATCTTCGTGGAGTTCGATGGCGAGGAAGCGCGGGTCGAGACCGGTTTCGGTGAGGACCATTTGGAGAAAGCTGCTTAGATGTTTGGGCCGGAACTGGCCAATGGCGGGATTGAAACTAACGGTCGGCAGATCGAAGCCTTGGGCCTGCCATGCCTGAGCCTGCATACAGGCGCTACGCAGCACCCCCTCGCTGATGGGAACACTGAAGCCGCAACTCTCGGCGATCCCAATGAAGCTGCCGGCCCAGAGCATGCCATGCGCTGGGTGTAGCCAACGCACCAGTGCCTCGACCGCCGTCAAGCGACCGGTGGCAAGCTCGATAATCGGCTGGTAGTAGACTGCGAACTCGTTGCGATCAAGTGCCTGCCTCAGGTCAGCCTCATCTGGCACGAACGACGGTGTCTTATCCCTTCCCATCTGCAAATCTCCTAGTCGAGGTTCTCCTATGAGACGCTATTTGGATGCTCGTCGCTCCGCCCGCCTCACGAAATAGAACTAGCGACGGTCCTGGCTATACTGTCGTAGGGTGATGTGTGCAAAGGCGGCCGCGCCAAAGCCGTTGTCGATGTT
>JBBRHB010000823.1:0-1528 GCA_038223355.1 Chloroflexales bacterium | reverse complement strand
GGCTTGGCATATCTCACATTGGAAATCGTTTACGCTGAAATGGTCCTTGCGGAGGCGTTTCCAGCGATAGCTGAACTTGGTGCGGAAGGACTGGGTGATCAGCCCGGCCGGAGTTGGATCGAACGCCAGCCGGCGCGGCTTTGGCTCACACGTAGCTGGTTGCGAGTTTTAGATTTTCCTTAAGTAGTTGTATTATATTGGCTAATTGGACTTTCCGACGAGGCTCGCTCAGGCTGCTCATGAAGCCACTTCCGCATGAGCAATATGACAAAAAGCCCCGCCACAACACCGATTCCGGTTCAGCTCTCCAAGCCAGAGTTCAGCATATTTATCTTCCCGCATCTGTCGATGCCCAAACGTGGGCCGAAATGCAAACTCGGCTATCACCGCGTCTTCAATTTGATCCTCTGGGTGCTCTATACGGGTATGCAATGGAAGTGCTTGCCGGTACCCGAGGCCGACGATGGATCCGCCATGATCCACTACACGACCATCTACAAGGTGTTCGCCAGGTGGTCCGACGATGGCTCGCTCGAGCAGGCCTTCATCGCCAGCGTACGGCATCTGGCGGCGCACAACCGCCTCGATCTCAGCATCTTGCACGGCGATGGGTCCAACACCGTCGCCAAGAAAGGCGGCGATGGCATCGGCTATTCCGGCCACAAGCACCAGAAGGGCGAGAAGGTCATCGCAATCGTCGAGAACAACGGCTTTGTGCTGGCCCCACTGCCGGTGGCGCCGGTGAATGAAGCGGATACCGTGCTCCTGCCGGACGGATTGAACGCCTTGAAGCGCATCGCCAGGCTGACCGATCTGAAAATCGACGGCGCGTATCTCAACCTGGATGGCGGGTTCGACTCCAGGCGCAACCGCAAGGCGATCTTCAACGCCGGGTTGGTTCCCAACGTCAAGGAGAACCGGCGTAATCGGCAGACCCCGAAGCGCGGGCGGAAGCGGTTGTTCAATGCCGCGGTCCATTCGTTACGGCTATGCGTGGAGCGGACCTTCGCATGGGAGGACAAGTTCAAGCGGCTTTTGTTGCGCTTTGAGTTCAAACAACCGCGGCACTACGGGATGAAACTGATGGCCTACACGTTGATCAATCTGCGGCCTTTCTGCGGTGCCTGAAACTCGCAACCAGCTAAGAGCGTTAAACTGCCCTGATTGGCATGCTAGCCAGGTCGAGCGAGCAGCAATAAATATACTGCAAATCTTTACATATTGCTTGCTAGCTAACAAACGACCGACGAATACCAATGACATATCAAAGCATTGCGGTTCGGCCTCAGAATTGCATACAAAATATGATAGAGCCACAGGGACAGATATTCATGACCATACGAAATCGCTTTACGATAACTGGCCTGATGTTGGTGACCGCTGTGGCAGCCTCTCCGGCGTCAGCGGCCCAGATCGTGTCGCTTGGTGCGGCATCCGGCTTCGCTAT
The DNA here is from genome assembly GCA_038223355.1 of Chloroflexales bacterium. GTDB lineage: Bacteria > Chloroflexota > Chloroflexia > Chloroflexales > Kallotenuaceae > JACDGP01. Next base: position 81 of record JBBRHB010000823.1, on the reverse strand, counting down.
ACTGGCTGGCTCGACGGTGACGAATGCGGGCAACAGCATTGTTAACGGTGATCTTGGGGTATGGCCAGGTACTGCGATTAC
>JBBRHB010000822.1:0-1530 GCA_038223355.1 Chloroflexales bacterium | reverse complement strand
CGCGAAGAGGACTTGATCGTCAAAGGTGTAGCGTCCCTTCTCACCCATCAACTGGAGATGGGTCATATAGACAGCGTAGAGGCACGCTGCGTCGTACGGGGTATCGAGGCGCTGGCCTAAAGGGCCGCTATGCTGCCCTTCACCTAAGATCCCCGCAATGTCTTGCCGTGACGGACGGAGGGTCGGCACGATGCCGTGCTGCCGAAGTCGGTTGATCGCATCCAGGCACAGTTTTTCAACACTGGCGTCGCGCAGATAGCGACCGCGCGTCGCGGGCACCTCCCAATCCTCCGGCCACCCGGCTGACGACCACGTTCCTGTATGCACGCGCCCCAGCGCTTCACTCACCACCTCGAGCTCGCTGCGCTGCGTCTTCTCCATCGTTCCTGACAGGAGGGTGGCATCGGTCGGATAATAGAGTTCACCGTCCGGTCGCCGCAGAAGCGTGCGATGGCGCTTGAATATTCGCTCGCCAAACCCATTAATGGTCGTTGCGAGCGCCACCGCCCCATCTTCACGGAGGATCTCAAGCTGCTTTTCGATGCGACCCACTGCCGACTGATAATGCGTCGTGATCATGATGGACGCCAGTGGAACATGCCGTCGGTTGACCAGATACTTAATCCGCTCAACCAGTGCCGTTGTCTTGCCGCAGCCCGCCGGTCCTTCAATCAGGTGCATCCCACCGTCGTTTTCAATAATGGCCTGCTGGTCCCGCGTGACATCCTCACGCATCTGGTCATCAAGGCGGATAACCAAGGGCTCCTGAGCAAAAAAGTACGTCTCGAATGCTGCCGCCAACTGCTCGGAACTCGTCAGGGAAGTATAGCGCTCCATGAGCCTGAGCTTGTGCTTCTCATACGTTTCCTTGAGCCGCAACGACTGGAGGTCGATCGTGATCTGCTCCATGCCGACATCCGGCTGCAGGAGCTGTACGGTCAGCGCGCGACCACCCGATGGATCAGCAACGTAGCCGACGAGGCCTGCTAGTTCCAGCACCAGCAGCATGTGATGAAGCCGCTGCCGCGGTCGGTACTCCGGCTCAACCGCAAGGATATCGAAGCGCTGCCAGGCAGACGAGACTCCCAGGTGCTCCAACCGGTCCACGACATCGTTGAGCACCGTGAACAGCTCGCCGATGATGCTATTGATCGAGCGCGTGCCACGTCCACTCCAGAGCCGGCACTCATAACGGGCCGGCTGCTTGCTCCGAATCGCACGTGACCAGTGCTCAAACACGCGCAGCGGCTCGATCTCATCGCGCGACAGGGCAAAGAGGAAATGTGCCAGGCGAGGGAACGAGATGGCTTGTGACGCAAAGCCTTCCAGGTCAGCGTACTCCATCCGGCCCGACTGAAGTCCACCATGATGACTCTGATTCATCTGCGCTAAGAATGCGTTTAGTAACTAACTTACGATTCGTAGTATAATTGTAGCATCATCTCGTAGAGATATCTAGCGTTGGGGTGATACGTATTATGAGCTACCCGACTGACTTAACTGACGCACAATGGGCAATCATTGAACCAA
>JBBRHB010000821.1:0-1588 GCA_038223355.1 Chloroflexales bacterium | reverse complement strand
GTGTGCTGGTCGACTATTTTATTTTTGTAATCGACGTCGCGGGCGGCGACAAGATCCCTCGCAAGCGCGGGCCCGGGACGATGACATCCGACCTATTGGTAATCAACAAAACGGATCTTGCGCCATATGTCGGAGCGAGCTTGGCTATTATGGAACATGACGCGCGCCTGGTGCGGGGGAGCCGCCCATTTATCTTCACCAACTGTATGCGCGGCGAAGGGTTGACGCCGATCATTGAGCAAATTGCCACACTCGTGCAGCGTCAACGACCCAGGTGAGCGACGATGCCCCAATGCCATCACATTCGACGCCGCTAGAGCTGGTTTTCAACTCGCAGGATGGCCGGACTACTATCCAAAGGGCGGTTGCACAGCCGCCGTTGCAACTATCCCGGCTGCGCCATGACGATCCTGCCGATCCACAGAGGGCGGCGATAACACTCCTACATCAAGCCGGTGTGCTTCAAGGTGACCGCTACCTCCTCGATATTATGGCAAAAGCGGACACCCACGCAACACTTACCACGGCTGCGGCAACCCAGGTTTACCGTGCCCCAGACCGGGGGGCGGAGCAGCTGATAGAGCTTGATATTGCCGCCAATGCATCCTTCCGCTACCTGCCTGAGCCAATCATATTGTGTACCGGTGCTAATTTCCAGCAGACAACCAATGTACGGCTGGCCGCGACGGCAAGTCTCGTTCTACTAGACGTGATCGTGCCGGGTAGGTTGCAGCGGGGCGAATTGTGGCAGTTCAGTCGCTTTTGTACGGCTCTGACGATCAGCGCAGCAGACGGACGTTTGCTGCTGGCGGAGCGCAGCGACCTCCGGCCAGATGGGCCGTCCTGGATTGGGACAGGTGTGCCTGAGGCACCGGTCTTTGGCACCGCCTATCTCCTCGGATCGGAGTATCCGTCCCTGCTACCCGCATTACGACAAGAGTTCAGAGGTGCATGGCTCGGTGTTGACCTGTTGCCAAATCAGGCTGGCGTAATCCTGCGTATGCTTGGCAGCAGCGGCAGTGCAGTGCGGGGCGCACTGCTCCAGATTATTGAAGGCGTGGACAAAGATAAGGACCCGCTAAAGGGTCAGCACAAGTTCAGATAACTCGACCCAACGCTCCATGGCATTATCGAGCGCCGTGTTGGTCTCAGCCAGGTCATGAGCCAGATGCTCTAGCTCTTTATAATCATCATTACCCTCAGCCAAACGAGCATTCAGCCGGGCTTGCGTGGCTTCAAGTTCGGCGATACGAGCCTCCATGGTATCAAGCTCACGCTTTGCTTTAAACGATGCCGTACGGGGCTTGGACGAGGTAGCAGCCCCTTTGGGCGTAGCAGTACGGGCCGGACCGGGACGCTGTTCGACCACCGCCGATTGCTTCTGCTGCCGAAGACGTGCTTCGGCGTAGGAGCTATAGCTGCCGGGAAAGGTCTCAACGGTGCCGTGGTCAAAAGTCAACAAGTGATCGACGGTGCGATCCAGAAAATAGCGGTCGTGTGAGGCGACGATCAGCGTACCGGCCCAATCATCGAGGTAATCTTCAAGAATTGCCAGCGTCTCAACGTCCAGGTCGTTGGTCGGCTCGTC
>JBBRHB010000820.1:0-1602 GCA_038223355.1 Chloroflexales bacterium | reverse complement strand
CCGCGAGTGAAGTGGGCACGGGGCTGCTGCTCAACAATCGGCTTGCCGTCAGCCTGCTGTTGGTCGTGATCATGGGCTGCCTCGGCATGGGAAACGGAGCGGTCTTCCAGTTGATTCCCCAACGGTTCGGGAACCAGATCGGCGCCGTGACCGGCCTGGTCGGCGCCATTGGCGGGGTTGGTGGCTTCTATCTCAACGTAGCATTGGGTAGCCTCAAAGATAGCAGCGGCACCTACGCCATGGGATTCTACTTGTTTGCCATCTCTACCACCCTTGGGTTTGCCGTCCTACGTCTGGCGACCGTGTCATGGCCCTGGCTGGGTAGCGGTGGTCGCGTGTACCGCGGCCATGAGCAGCAGGTGGCACCTGGCCGTCGCCCGCTGGGAGCCGGAGAGCCCGCCTAAGCATCGGGTTAGAGGGAGGGAGACGTGCAACGGATCGCCCTGCTGGTTGGACATCCTGCTACCTGGCAGGCGCTGCAGGCCGCTCTCGCCAGCGCGCGTTACGACGTCGCCATTGCTCCGGCCGATCCTGACCCACTCGATGCCTTGCTCGACCGGCACGACCCTGACGCCGTGCTGGTCGAACTGGGCGCCGGTCTGTATCCGCTCGACTATCTGCATGCGCGCCAGCGCCAACAGCCGGAGGTGAAGACGCTGCTGGTTATTGCGCTTGCCCGGCCCGAGCATCTGGCTCCGGCGCACTTTGTAGCCGGCGTCGATGAGTTTGTCTTGCCACCCTATGCGCCGGACGAGGTCTTGGCCCGGCTGCAATTGGCCCTTTGGCGCCAGAAGCGGATTGATGCCCAGCATATTGTGCGGATCGGCGGCCTGACCATCGATCTCGCACATCGCCAGGTACGAATCGAGGGCAAACAGATTGACCTTTCTGGGCGTGAGTACGAACTCTTGACCTTCCTGGCCAGTAACCGCAGCCGTCCATTCAGCCGTGATGCGTTGGTGAGGCATGTGTGGGGCTACGCGTTCGACGGCGAGGATCGGGTGGTCGACCGCTATATCAGTCGTCTACGTGACAAGCTGGGTGTGCCGTACGGCTCGGCCATCGTAACGGTGCGCGGCCTGGGCTACCGACTTGTGGCAGCCCTCAATCCACAGGGGAGTTCGCTTCGGGGTGGGACACCGGCCTCATCCGTTACGTGAAGTGCTCTCTCACCTTGGATGAGAGCCACGCCTACTTCGTCGAGCTGTAGGTCACTCATGGCAGGAAGCGATGGGAAGTGCCGCGCTAGCCGGCCTCGTGCCGTATCGGATACCCCGGCCCCTCACGTCTACATCCACGCCGTACTCGTCGTTCCGTAGTCGTCGCCCTCCAGCGCGGCACCACTCCCTCCAGCCAGGCGTCGAAGGAGCGGTGCGGGATGTCCCGCGAGCCGTCATCGTGCCAGAACCGGAGTATCTGCCCCTCGGTCCCGCCGAATGTGCCGCCCAGGTCGATGCAGTAGTGATCGCCGCCGCCGTTGTCCACGAACGGGATCCAGGCAGGATCCCACCAGTTGTCCTGGTCGAAGTCCCCACTCTCAAGCAGTTCATTCAAGGATCGTCTGGCCCGGACAATCGACTCGGCGTCCATTAGGCTGTAGTT
>JBBRHB010000819.1:0-1643 GCA_038223355.1 Chloroflexales bacterium | reverse complement strand
AGACAGCCCGTTTGCGCTTGGAGCAGTCGTCAGCACCGTGCTACTGGTGAGTGGCGATTCGGCCTTCCGTATGCTCGGCACGGTGTCGTTGCTTGCTATGTTTGCCGTACTTGGCATAGCTCATCTACGCATACGCACCGGCAATGCTTTGCGGCGGGCTAGCCCAAGTCTTGAATGGTGCTGCGGATTGTTGCTGGTGGCCGGAGTGACCGTGATCGACGCTGACCTACCCATTCTTCGCTCGGTCGGAGCCCTTGTATGGCTTGTGGCGGGTCTCTCACCGCTCGTCGCGACAATTTTGCCTGCAGGGCGCCGGTACACACGAGAAGGCTTGTTCTCTGTTGTACTGGATGCACGAGACCGTTCTGCATTGCCTCTTCCGCACGGATCGAGCAACTAGAGTCGCAACCACGGACCCGTTTGGGGGGTTAGTCCCCGATGGCGGGCGTAGTATGCTGGGCTAGAGACAACTCCCTCTATACTGGAGCCAACTGGCGATGGATCAACCTCTCTTGCAGGCAATAGGGTTTACGCCTCGTATACCGCTCATACGCGCTCTGGGGCGCGGTGTCCGCCGTGGGCTTGGAAGCTGGGCGAATCTGATTGCGTTGGTGATTGTAGAAGTGCTGTTCCGGGCCTTCAGCGCCGCTTCGCCTCGCAATGCCGAGCGTGCTCACGCCCACGCATCAGACCTCATCCAACTCGAGCGGAGCCTGCACATCTTCATCGAGCCGCAACTGCAGCACGCTGTGCTCACTGCTGGACCTCTCCATATCCATGGCGTGATCCTGGACGGCCACACCGCACGGATCGCGCTGTCTGCCATCTATGCGGGCGGCCACCTTGGGTGGATTGCAGCGATCCTGTTTTGGCTGTATCTGTTTCGCCGGCAGCACTTTATTCGCGTCCGGAATATCGCGGTCCTCTCTACCTTCCTGGCCATCGCCTTCTCTGCCCTCTATCCCGTAGCTCCCCCGCGTTTTGCGTTGGCGGGCCCTCCCTCCAATGTCCAGGATGTCACTGGTGGCGCATTGTCCGAGCAGATGTTCGTCCAATTGAGCCACTCGGCACCGTACTCTGCCACGCCCAGCGGCCACACATTGTGGGCGTTATTCACAGGACTTGGTCTCTTCCTCAGCACGAAAAGGCGTTTGGGCCGGGTGTTGGCAGCGGGGTTTCCCGCGGTGATGGTCGCAACGGTTGTTCTGACCGGCAACCACTACTTTCTCGACTGCCTGGGATCAGCTGTCCTCCTGGGGGTCTGCTGCGCCGCGCAATACCTGTGGGAGCGCATCCAGTCAAGGCCTACGCGGCCGTTCTTCGGCGCGGATCGACGTCGCGGACCTAATCTACGACCTATGGACTATCCGCTAACGCTGGCCACAGTGGTTGCAGTCTTGATGCTCGTTGGCCCCGAGCGAGCCGAGATACCCATCGGTGCCGCTTTGCTCGTTGGCTGCGCGTTTGCGCTGCTGGTAGCACGTCGCATGGTGAACGCCGGTGCCGTGCTCCGAACCGCGACACCCGAAGCAGAGTGGTGGTGTGGCTTCCTCTTCGTTGCGGGCGCCACCATTGTGTACGCCGCCGAGCCCTCGCTCCAAGTGATTGGTGGCGCTCTCTGGTGCGCCGCCGCGGTATTAATC
>JBBRHB010000818.1:0-1665 GCA_038223355.1 Chloroflexales bacterium | reverse complement strand
GGAATCGGGTCGTGATGCCTTGATCATCTACGACGACCTCACCAAACATGCCCAGGCCTATCGTCAGGTTTCACTGTTGCTACGCCGCCCGCCCGGTCGCGAAGCATTCCCAGGCGATGTGTTCTACCTCCATTCACGTCTGCTCGAGCGCGCGGCGCGCTTGAACAAAGAAAATGGCGGCGGCTCATTGACTGCTCTACCGATTATCGAGACGCAGGCCGGCGACATCTCAGCTTATATCCCGACCAACGTGATTTCGATCACAGATGGCCAGATCTTTCTCGAATCGGACCTGTTCAACTCCGGCCAGCGACCGGCGATCAGTGTGGGCCTGTCGGTCTCACGCGTCGGTGGGTCAGCGCAGATCAAGGCCATGAGCAAGGTCGCGGGCCAGATGAAGTTGAGCCTGGCGCAGTTTCGTGAACTGGCCGCCTTCGCGCAGTTCGGCTCGGACCTCGACGCAGGCACCAGATCCCAGCTTGATCGTGGGCAACGGCTGACCGAGCTCTTGAAGCAACCACAATATCAGCCGCTCGCCGTTGAAGACCAAGTCATGTTGATCTTCGCGACCTCACGTGGCTATACCGATAAAATCCCCGTTGAGCACATGGCTGATTTCAAGCGTGATTTCTTGCAGTATATCCATTCGACGCACGCTGATATTGGTCGCGGCATCATCGAGACGAAGCAGTTCAGCCCGGAGGCCGATGCCGCGCTCTCGCAGGCCTTGCAAGACTTCTTGGCCACCACCAACTATCAAGCAGCGGTAGCCGCGTAGGAAACAATTATGCCTTCAACGCGTGAAATTCGACGGCGTATTAAGTCGGTAAAAAACACCGCCAAGATTACCAAGGCCATGGAAATGGTCTCCGCTTCCAAGATGCGGCGAGCGCAGCGCAATACCCTCGCCACCCGGCCGTATGCCGACCGGATGCGCGATGTCATGAGCGAGTTGACAAACCGTGCCGGCAAAACACTGGCACACCCCTTGTTGACGACACATGAGCAAGTCAAGCGGGTCGGCCTGGTCATTATTACGCCCGACAAGGGTTTGTGTGGCGCACTCGTGTCCAACGTACTGCGCAATGCGGCTCGCTTTATCCTGGAGCAGCGGCAGCAAGGCCGGACCGTCGAGGTTATCACGGTCGGCAAAAAAGGGCGCTCCTTTGCCGTCCGGAATGGCCTTGGCTTAATCGCCGAAATAACGGGTCTCGGCGATACACCCGGCTTAGTCGACACCCTTGGTGCATCAACCAACGTAATCGAGGGTTTTATTCAGGGACGCTTCGATGAAGTGCATGTAATCTTTACGGCCTTTATCAACACCCTGTCGCAAAAGCCCGAGCGCCGGCGCATCCTGCCGATCGAGCCACCGAGTGCCAATACCGGTGCGCGCGTCGATTACACCTACGAGCCCGATCAAAGCGATGTGCTCGACGCCTTACTGCCACGCTTTGTCGAGATCCAGCTGTATCAAACGATCCTGGAAGCCATTGCCAGTGAGCATTCAGCACGCATGGCAGCCATGAAGAATGCCACCGATAATGCCAAGGAGTTGGTACGTGTACTAACACTTTCGGCAAATAAAGCACGGCAGGCAGCAATTACGAAAGAGCTGTCCGAAATAGCGGCCGGCTCGATGACCTAGCAACACCTGGAGTACAT
>JBBRHB010000817.1:0-1697 GCA_038223355.1 Chloroflexales bacterium | reverse complement strand
TGGACGCAGATCCAGAAATTTAAACTGGGTCCCTTCTTTAAGGACAAATCGTAACGTCGCCAGCTTGCGGTCGAGCTCTTTAGAATTCCCTAACACGGCCTGATGGCCTTCGCCCATGATTAGGGAAACGCCGAGCCCGGCATCCCATTCGATGCGGGTGATCGGCTGCGGTAGCTCACTGCTGCGCAAGCTGACGAGGCGTGCTAATTCGACCGCATCAGGGTCGACATGATCCTTAATCTTCAGCGGACGGTTGGGCGTCGTATCAATGATCGTTACCACACTCACGAAGGATCGGGCGGAAGCCGTGGTGCTCAGCACAGCCGTAGCAGTGACAGGCAGGGTTGTCGTGAGCACGGCAGTTGCCGTGAGCGTGGCCGTGGTACTTAGCGGTATGCTCCCCGTGAGGGTGGTAGTCTGGGTCAGGCCAGGACTAGGCGACAGCCGCGGAAGCGTCGGCGGGGCGGGCAAGACTTGATCGACGATCAAGCCGTCCGATGTTACCGCAAAGACCTGCCCATCATGCAGCCAGCGGATATCAGGTTGACGCTCACCGATCATGACGACGACTGCATCGGGCAATTGGAGACGCACCTTGACCGTTTCCACATACGGGCTTTCGGCAATGCGCCCCCTAATATCATTCGTATGGACGAACCAGATCGACTGACCATCCACATCCGCGAAGCGCGCCACATCCTCAGCACTCAAGGCCCGGTTGCCCTCAGCCTTGACGGTCTGTACGGTGAAGCGTGGTGAGGTCAGAGCTAAATAGCCAAGGCCGCCACTCAACACTGCCAACAGCAATGCCAGGACCTTCCCATTCCGCACTATTCCTAGCAACCAGCGCCGCAACCCTGGGCGTGCCTGGTGGATGATTGATCGTTTATCCTTCTTCGCCACGCATCCTCATTCTGCATCCTTGATACCGCGCACCCGCCGGTCAGCATGACGCTCGATCGCGAGCGTGATCAAACGGTCCAGCAACGTACCATAGGCGAGCCCACTTTTTTCCCATAGCTTGGGATACATTGATCCGCTGGTAAAACCCGGAAAGGTATTTACCTCATTCAGATATACTTGTCCGCTTGCCTTGTCAAGCAAAAAATCGACTCGGGCGAGGCCAGCACCATCAATCGCCTTAAAGGCCGCAATCGCCAGCGCTTGAATATGCTGGGTCGTGGCATCGTCCAACGGTGCCGGCAGGAGATAGCCCGTCTTGCCAGCGAGATATTTGTCGGCATAGTCATACCATTCATTATGAGGCACGATCTCGCCGGGCATCGATGCTTGTGGATCATCGTTCCCCAGCACTGCAACCTCGATCTCGCGCGGTGTGATACCTTGTTCAACGATCAAGCGCCGGTCGTGTTGTGCAGCTAAATCGAGCCCCGCTACTAGCTCCGCCCGGTCATGGCACTTGGCAACGCCGACGCTCGACCCAGCATTCGCTGGCTTAGTAAAGACTGGATAGTGCAGCGTGGCTTCGACCTGGGCGATGAGCGGGCCGGTGTGCCGTTCCCAATCACTGCGCCGGAGGAGCAGGTAGGGCAACTGCGGCAGGCCAGCGGCCGCAAAGGCGGCCTTGGCAATCCCTTTGTCCATACCAACTGCGGCAGCCAGAACATTACAGCCGACATAGGGCACGTCAGCCAGTTCCAATAGCCCTTGCAACGCACCATCTTCGCCATACAGAC
>JBBRHB010000816.1:0-1714 GCA_038223355.1 Chloroflexales bacterium | reverse complement strand
AGACCAGCGAGCGTCGCACGGTGAAAGCCGTGCGACGCTTTTGCGCTCAGACCAGGAACAATGCAAGCGTGTGCTAGCCGCGCACCTGCACTTGCATCGCAACAGGGCGTTGCCCAACGGCTGTCTGATACGCTTCTTCATACTCGTGTAATGACATCGAAAGATCATGGGTTGCGATCCGTTCAAGACTATGCTGCCCCATCACGCGCTGTCTGTCTGGATCGGTCAACACTTCCACGATGCGTTCTGCCAGTTGCTGGACGTCACCCGGCGGAAATGTATACCCGTTGAAACCATCTTGAACAAGGAGGGGCAGGGCGACTGCATTCGCGGCAATAACTGGCTTGCCGGTGGCCATCGCTTCCATGGTGACGAGGCTTTGCAGTTCGGCGGTGCCAGCATGACAAAAGAGATCGCAGAGGCGATATGCATTCGGTAACTCATCATCAGAAAGCACACCCATAAAGCTGACCGCATCTGCGACTTGGAGCTCGGCGGCTAAGTGTTGCAACGCGTGCTGTTGTTTGCCGCCGCCGACAATGACCAGTTGGGCATCAACCGTTTGGCGCACGACTGCCAAGGCCTGGATCAACTCATCAATATGTTTCTCTTTGTCGAGGCGACCCACAAACAAGCAGGTTGAACGCTCGGGAATACCATATTTGCGGCGCAGAGCCGCGCCATCCGCCCGTGGGCTGAACTTACTCAGGTCAAGGCCACACGAGATCGGTAAGACTGGTCGCGTGACACCTTTGGCCGCAATCAGGTCGGCTGCAATCGATGTCGGTGTGGTAATGACTGGGACACGGTTGAAGACACGTGCGAAGTCGCGCCAAGCTACCGCGTTAAAGGCTTGCTCAACCAGCCGTGGCAGGTGTAAGTGCACCGCGAGATTATCCGGCATGAAATGGTTGGTGGCGATGAGCGGCAGGCCACGGCGTCGGGCGAGGTGAATCAGGGTCCGAGCAATTGGAAAATGACCTTGGACATGCACAATATCTGGATCGATCTGGTCAACGGCGCGTACAACGCTCTGATAGGCTAGCGGGAGCAGCGCGGCGCGCAAGGTTTCTTGAAAGGGAACCGGAAAGGCTGGGATGCCATGCAGCGGAATACCATGATGCTCAAGCAGCGTAGCCGTCATGGTGCGTGACGGATAGATCACATGCACGGTGTGCCCCCGGCGCTGCATACCTTCGGCGAAGCGTTGCGTGAAGTAGGAGGCGCCATTAATGTCTGGATAGTAGGTGTCGGTGCCAATCAGGATCCTCATTATTTCCCCTCCTCTGCTAGTGCACAACGACTCATTCCAACTTTGACGATGTTACCATGCCATGTGTTGCACACGGCAGATGGCTGCTCGACCTGTATGGGGTATAGTATCTGTACGACAGGTCTGGGGAAGCCTTTTGGCATAGTGGGCTCGAGGGGATGCGGTATGGTGCAGACGATTCAGGCATTGATACTCCAGCAGCGGCGGCCGCGTGGCAGTTGGGTGCTGCTCTCGATTGCCATGATGATGCTTGGGATTACCATCCTGCATTATCTGACGGGTGGCTACCTTCTGCGCTATCACTCGATTTTTCGGAGTCTGTACTACCTGCCCATCGCTGTTGCGGCTGTGGTCTGGGGCCGGCGCGGTGGACTTCTGACGTCGGTCGTGACGACGGCAGTCTATCTCCCAAATGTGCTGTTTATTAAAGGACTGCCCCCA
>JBBRHB010000815.1:0-1715 GCA_038223355.1 Chloroflexales bacterium | reverse complement strand
TGGTGGTGGTACGCAGTGAGACTACGAGGGCGGCACTTGGCGACAGCTTCACCGAAGGCAATCGCTGGGCCAGGCGCGCGCCTATGCTCATCGTCGTTGCCGCCAACCCTGGCGACGCCAAGCAGAGAGCAGGTGAGTCATCGTATGCCTTTGATTGCGGCCTCGCCACGGAGTGCCTGCTCCTAGAAGCAGCGCGGAGGGGTCTGGCTGCCCATCCAATGGGCGGCTGGGACGAGGCTATGGTACGCAAGTCCATTGGCGTTCCCGAAACCATGCGCATCGTCGTGGTCATCGCGGTGGGCAAGCCGGGCAATGCAGACGACCTGGACGAGGGTTCACGTGAGAAGGACAGCAGACCACGGGAGCGGCGGCCGTTGGAGTCGATAGCCTTCGGCGAGAGTTGGGGCCGACCGTTGCTGTTTCTTCACGAGGATTCTCGCGATGATTGAGCATCGGCCTCTTGACGTCACCTGCTACGGGCAGATTTGCGTTGACCACATCTTTCACACTGGCTCCTCCCGCCAGCCACGTCTGGGACGAGAGACGTTCGCGGAGTCGTACGCCACGGCACTTGGCGGAGGCGCTGGGATCGTGGCGATCACCCTGGCACGACTTGGCCTGCGGACCGCGCTGGTCAGCCGTGTCGGAGCGGATGTCGCGGGGATTGGGCTACTGGCTCAGCTCAGGGCCGAGGGAGTGGATGTTGCGCACGTGGAGTTGCTCCGCGACAAGCCGACGGACATAAGCGTGGCGTTCACCTGTGACTCCGATCGCGGCTTCCTCTCTCACATGGCGGCCAGCAGAGTATTGGATTCCGTCCGCATGGAATCGCCGTGCCTGGCAAGGAACAGACATCTACACCTGTGTCTGAGCGCTACCGACGACCCGGAGCACTGGCGTGCCATGATCCGGCAGGCACGCGAGGTGAGGGCCAGCGTATCCGTCGATCTAGGCTGGCAAGAGGTGTGGGATCGGCGCTGGTGCGACTGGATGGGTGAGGCTGACGTCCTATTTCCAAACGAGTCAGAGGCCCTCCGTCTCGCTCACACTCGTTCACTCGATCGGGCGATGGCTCTCCTTGGGGCGCGAGGCGCACTGGTCGTGGTAAAGCGTGGGGCCAGGGGAGTAAGCGCGTACCACCTTGGCACCCGGCGGGACTTACCGCCGATGCCGGTTCGCGAAGTGGTGGATACGACTGGGGCAGGCGATGTGTTCGCGGCGGGATTCTTGTGGGCCTACCTGATGCGCCGCTCATTCTGTGCAGCGCTGGCCGCTGGAAGCCTGTGCGCCGCGCGTTGCGTTGAGCAAACGGGCGGATTGGCGGCGCCGCCCAGACGCGACGAACTTGATAGCGTCATGGAAGCCTACCAGTGAGTCGGTGAAATCGGCCCGTGTAGCACTCGAGGCCAAGGCACCATGGCTGGTTGTGTCCGAGTGCTAGGTGCCCAAACCATGCTGCCGTTTGACGGAAGGACTTCGATCCAGGTCTGGCCAGGATTGAAGACAAAGGGCCTGCGGTGCTCGTCGAGCAGGTTGAGGTGCGAGCTGCCGTGAGCCTTGTGCCAGGTGCCGCGGTAGCGATTGCCGTCGCGAAAGAGGTACGCCAGGTTCTTGCCGGTGGATTGCACGTATACCGCGCCGGGGTTGTCAACGCCGCCGAAGGGATCCGGGCTGATAGCCGCCATCAACACCACAACGTTAGATGGGGCAATCAA
>JBBRHB010000814.1:0-1741 GCA_038223355.1 Chloroflexales bacterium | reverse complement strand
GGTCGCGCGGCTGATCTACCGTTCTAATCTCTTAGGGGCCGACGGTCGCATTACTAATACCGGCGGTGGCAACACCTCGGCCAAGCTGACTCAGCCCGATCCCCTGACCGGCGAGTCGGTCGAGGTACTATGGGTTAAAGGCTCTGGCGGCGATCTGCGGACCGCCAAGCGCGAAAATTTTTCGTCACTATACATGGATAAGTTGCGCGGGCTGCAAGGCCACTATCACCATGCTCCCCAGCGCGGCCCTAAAACACCGATCGAAGATGAGATTGTAGGACTCTACAGCCACTGCACGTTTAACCTCAATCCACGCCCGTCCTCGATTGATACCCCGCTGCATGCCTTTGTGCCATATCAGCATGTCGACCATACCCACCCCAATGCCGTGATTGCGCTGGCAGCCGCCAAACATTCGGAGCGCCTCACGCGCGAGATCTACGGCGATGAGGTCATATGGACTGCGTGGCAGCGCCCCGGCTTTGATCTCGGCCTCAAACTAGAGCAGATCTGCCGTGACCATCCGCAGGCCCGCGGGGCGATTTTAGGCAGCCATGGTTTGATTAACTGGGCTAATGATGATCTTGGCTGTTATAGCTTGTCGCTCGATTTGATCGAACGCGCCGCACACTATATCGAAGCACGCGATCAAGGAGATCGGACCTTTGGCGGTCAGCGGTACGAGGCGTTGGATGAGTCACGCCGGCATGCCGTCTTCGCCGCTATTCTGCCCTGGCTCCGTGGCCAAGTCAGTGGGCTCCCCGCTGGATCTAAACGCCTGGTCGGCACAATCCAGGAAGATGCACCTATTCTGCGCTTCGTGAATAGCCACGACGCTCCACGTCTCGCGGAGCTCGGCACCTCGTGCCCCGATCACTTTCTGCGTACCAAGATCAAGCCGCTGTATGTTGCCTGGGATCCGCAAACCGAAGATGTAGCCTCGCTCAAGCAACGTCTGACTGCCGGTCTGGAACAGTATCGTACCGATTACGCAGCCTACTATGCGCAGCACAAACATCCCGACTCGCCCGCCATGCGCGATCCTAACCCAACGGTTATCTTGATCCCCGGTCTAGGCATGATCGCCTGGGGCAAGGACAAGAGCGAATCGCGTGTCACCGCCGAGTTCTATAATTGTGCCGTCGAAGTGATGCGCGGAGCCGAAGCGATTGATACCTATACTGCGTTGCCTCTGCAGGAAGCCTTCGACATCGAGTATTGGCTGCTCGAAGAAGCCAAGTTACAGCGCATGCCACAGGAAAAAGAGCTGGCACGGCGTATCATCGCGGTGGTCGGCGGTGGGAGCGGCATTGGCCGCGAGGTCGCACTCCGGCTGGCCAGGGAAGGCGCGCACATTGTCTGTGTAGATCGCGATGCGGCTGGCGCCCAGACGAGCGCCAAAGTGATTACGGACCAGTACGGACTGGGCATTGGGGTGGCCGGCAGCGGTATTTCGAACTGCGGCCCGGCGCTTGGCTTGTATGCCGACATTACACAACGAGCGAGCATCCATTCGATGCTCGATCAGGTTGCGCTGGCCTATGGTGGACTTGACGCGGTCGTTATTACGGCCGGCATCTTCGTGACGCCCGACACCGGTGGTCACATCCCGGATGATATGTGGGCCTTGACCTTCGCAATTAATGTGACCGGGCTCTATATGGTCGCCAATGAAGCGGCCGTTCTATGGCAGCTCCAGGGCCTGCCTGCTACCCTAGTGCTCACGACGTCAGTCAACGCG
>JBBRHB010000813.1:0-1763 GCA_038223355.1 Chloroflexales bacterium | reverse complement strand
TGGTGCGAGGGTATGACGGTTTGGTGATTGCTTCGCCCGAATATAACGGTTCGTTTCCGGCACTGGTGAAAAATGTGATTGATTGGATTTCGCGAGGGGAGGCGGGCGAGAAGCCGCTCACAGTGCTGCGCGGGAAGAGGGTAGCGTTGTTAAGCGCATCGCCGGGGCCCGGAGGCGGGCAGCGCGTATTGAAGGTGCTGCGGGATTGGTTGCCAATGATCGGGATGAATGTGTTGACGTTGCAGGTTGCGGTTGCCTCGGCATCGACTGCGTTCGACGAGCAGGGTCGTGTGGTTCGGGCAGAGGTGGTGGATGCGATCGATCAGTTGATGGGAGAGTTGGCAGGGTCGCCGCAACCGGTGCCAGCGTAGGCTGCCGGCATCGAGGAAGAGGAGTGGTGCCGACAGCCTACATGTGGTTGCCGCATTCGGGGCAAAACTTAGTGGGGCTGGTGGGCTTAAAGCCGCACCGTCCGCAGGATGCGCCAGCGGTCGCGGCGGGGGTTCCGCACTCCGGACAGAACTTAGCCGAGCCGACGTCCGCTCCGCAGTTGGCGCAAGGTGCTCCCTGCGTCACGGCGTGCTGTGCAGGGCCACTGCTCAGAACCGAGCTGCCACCCATGTCTACACCGGTCGTGTAGTCGTAGCTGCGGGCACTTTGGAACATCTGATTGCGCATCGCTTCCGCCTTGGCCTGAGCTTGGGCTGAGGCAAGCTCGGTTTCCCATTTCGGCGCGCACTGATCGCACATGTTGGCTTGCGCGTTCCAGCACGACTCGGGGCACACCCAATGGCCGCAGCGACTACACTGATGAAAATGCGTCTTGGCTTGCTGAACGGCTTCGGCCATCGCGGCATCGTGGGCCTTGCCGCCCACCGCGCGCTGCAGTTCGTAAGATGAATTGCCTGCTTCTCTGGCCCAGTCTCCGCCGAACATCCTGCCCGCCACTTTCAGCACGCTGCCAGCCGTGCCGATCACGGACGGCTGAAATGTAGAAACGTACCCATTGCCACACTTGTCGCAATTAAACCTGAACTGATAGCCCTTGTCACTGGACATATCGTCGAAATTACGGACAAATTGGATGAGCGCCATGACGATTAGTTTACTCCTAGAATCCGCGTTGCGGGCGGTATCCGGGACGGGCGCGGACACGATATTTTTTCCCGGCGTCCGACGCTACCTCAACACCGATTTTGCGGAATCCGTCGTTGGGATTTGGTTGAGGGTAGTAGGTAATCGTGTAGCTGTTGCCGAGATCCTCACGGATGCTCTCGAAGGCCTCCACCTGCTTCTGCCAGGTTTTGGCAAAGTAAGCTTTGCCGCCGGTACGGGTAGCGATGCGGCGGAAGATGTTACTCGAAACCGGGTCTTTGTTGACCTCGCTGGTGGAGATGACGTAGATCGGAATGCCCTCATCTTCGGCGACGGCGCGCACGTCGTCAGGAGCGATCATGCTGGAGTTATCGGGGCCGTTTGAGAATACGATGATCACCTTGCGGCCGGGGATCTTGGCGGCATCACGCAAGGTGAGGAGCAGACCGTTGTAGAGCGCGGCATCGTCGCCCGCCACGGCTTTGCGCAGGCCGAAGATCGCGTCACCACGGTCGTGCGTGAGCGGGGCGGGCCGGGACAGGTTCCGGCTAAACGTATAGACCGCCACCGAATCGGCACGGTCCAGGCCGCGTACAAAGTCGGCGATCGCGTCGGAGGCGTACACAAACCCCCGGTACATATAGTTGCTCGTATCGAAAAGAATAAAG
>JBBRHB010000812.1:0-1800 GCA_038223355.1 Chloroflexales bacterium | reverse complement strand
GTCGCAGCGCGTCACCTGCCTCGAACAGCGCGAACTTGATGCTCGACGAGCCGCCATTGATCGTCAGGATGTGTTGCTCGGCCGGTTTCACAGGTCGCCTGAGCCGCCGAAGATGACGAATGTGTTGGATTGACCTTGATTGTTCGTTTGCATTGCGCTCAACCCTTTACCCATCTGTACTTGTTCTGCGAACTGTTGATCAATATCTGCATTAACATGGATCGGGATAATGTCAGCGCTTCACGCATACTCTTGACCGGCTCCGTTCGTGCCAGCTCTGCTGCCAAGCCTAGCGAGCGCTGCGGTCTGGTCCCAGTCGATCCAGCTCTCCACGATCTGGCTGTCGGCAACCTGGATGACCATGCTCCCAGTGAGACTGCTCCCGCTGTCACCTGTCGACCTGGGAGGCCATGTGCCCAGCGGCTGGCTCCGCGCTATCCACCGCAAGCAGACCCGATCCCCGTTGGCGATCACGTCATGGAGCGTTACCTCCAGCTTCGGAAAGGCCAAGCGGTACAGTGCGACACTCGCTTTGACCGCTTCGGGGCCACGTACGAGGTCAACGATCAGTCCATGGTGGTTCACGTAGGTGGGATGGAATAGTACGTCCGCCACCTCAAGCTGCCCGCGATTCCAAATCTCCCGAACGGCGCGCCGCACCAGTGTCACGTTGAACTCCTCCACCATGCCTTCTCCTTTTCCACCATCCGCTGCCCGGTCAGTGGCTTTAACGACATACGAAGAGCCTAGCACGTGGCCTCTGCGCTGTCATGAACTTTCGTCATCACGGCTGGGTGTATACTGCTCAACGGCAGAGACGGTCTGCCGCCGACCGGGAGGCCAGGACCCATGAATGCTGCTGTTCGTCATCTGGAAACCAGCGCCCGCGTGCTGCTCGTCATCGATCAGCCCGTGCTTGCCGAGTACGTCAAGCTGGCGCTCAACCATGCCACCTATCTCACGCGTGTAGCCCCGACGCCCGAGGCCACCCTTGATGCGCTCACAAGTTGGCGGCCACAGCTCGCCATCATCGACATGGATCTCACGAATGCTGCGTTGCTAGACCAATTTGCTAACCCTACTGTTCGTGCGGACCGTGTGCCGATTATTGCCCTGACCCGACGCGGCGACCTTCAGACCAAACTGGCGGCCTTCGATGCCGGCGTTGACGATATCCTCACGGTGCCCTTCTCGCCGGAGGAGTTGGTCGCCCGGCTGCTGGCGATTATGCGGCGTGCCTATGGCGAGGCGGTCGTGTTCACGCCGGTTCTGCGGCTGGGGGAACTGGAGATCGATATCCTGCATCGCCGGGTCGTGGCAGGGGGCTCAGAATTACACCTGACCTCGATGGAGCAGAGTCTGCTGTACCTGCTCGCGGCCAACGCGGGACGGCTGTTGACACGCGACGATATTCTGGACCAGTTGTGGGGCATGGACTACGTGGCCGAAAGTAATGTGGTGGACCGGCACATCCGCAATCTGCGCGTGAAGTTGCAGAACTCGCACCGGCGACCGCGCTACATTGCTACGGTGCCTGGCCGAGGCTACCGCTTCGTCCCTACCTCCGACGAGCACAGCCCTGCGGGTTAATGCGCGCCCCATATCATCCAGTGTTTCTTTGCAACACAACCGGCTCGCCGGCTGGAAGCGAGACAAGGAAGGTGCTGCCCGTGCCCACAACGCTCTGTATCCACATGTGGCCACCGTGGGCTTCCACAATCAGCCGGCTGCCATATAAGCCCAGGCCGTTGCCTGCAACCAGAGTAGCCGAAGCAGCGCGAAAGCCCTTTTCGAGCAGGT
>JBBRHB010000811.1:0-1830 GCA_038223355.1 Chloroflexales bacterium | reverse complement strand
CCGTACAAGATGTTAAACGGGTTCTCCAGCGGCACCCGCCGCACGCTGCTGAACTTGGCCTCCGCGCACAGCTCCCGCACCTTGGGTTCATACAGGCCACAGGTGCCCAGCCCCTCGCCGCCATGGGCCAGGGAGGTAGTCATGCAGTAGAGCACGCTGACGCTGTAGAAGTAGGCGCCCAGCGGGCCGGCATTCTCTTCCAGCTTCTCCGAGCAATTGATGTCCAGGCACACGTAGCGCCCGTCCGGTCGCAAGCCCTGGCGGATGGTTCGGAGTAACCCGCGAGGGTTCACGGCATCGTGGATCACATCGAAGGTAGTGATCACGTCGAACTGCTCCGGCAGACCGTCCGACACGTCACGGTGCTCGAAGCGCACCCGGTCCGCCACGCCTGCCGCCCGGGCATTGGCCGTGGCGCGCTCGATGGTTGGCCCGAAGGCGTCGTAGCCCACATAGCGGGAGTTGGGGAATGCCTGTGCCAGTTTGAGGACGGCCCGCCCGCGACCGCATCCCACGTCCGCCACCTGGCAACCCCGCTCCAGCCTGTCCTGCACATCGGGCATGGCAGGGATCCACACCGGTAAGAGCAGGTTCTCGTGCCAGTCGGCGGTGAAGCGCTCCAGCCCATCCCACATGTTCTCGTCGTAGGCGGACTGGGGTACCCCCCCGCCATGCTGGAAGGCCTGCACGATCTGATGATATGGACCGATCATCCCTATCACGTTCTGATGCGCACCGCCGAAGAACAGCGAGCCATTCTCCTGGGCAAGGACGGGGATGTGCTCGGGGGGCAAGGTGAAACGTTTGCCTGCCGGGTCGTAGTGCAGGTACCCGGCGCTGCTCATGGCGCCCAGCCACTCACGGGCATAGCGTTCATTGATAGCGGTGCGGGCAGCCAGTTCGTCACTGGTAGCCGAGCCATTGGCTGCCGGATCCTTGAAGAGACCGAGTCGGTCGCCGACGGCGGCCAACACCGTCACCGGCGTGCCGCTGGTATCGCCGAGCACCTTGCCTGCAAACGCCTCTACTTTTGCCTGATCGATAGCCGCTTGCGTTGCCGTTGCCATCTCCGTCCTCCCTCTCATACTCGGGCGGTCACCCCCACGGGCGCCGTCCTCCCCTCCACTCTGCGCGGTGGAAAGGACCGGGGCCACGCGCAACCTACGAAACCGCCTACGCAACCACCTACGCAATGACTTGGCGGACAGCGAAGAGTTAGAAAACCCCGTTTCGACATGCTATGATGGCCCACAGCACGGTTGGGCGGAGACCCTGCCTTTCTGGTCTGGGCCGGCTATGCAAGAGCCGGCGGTCGCCCCTTGGGAGACCGGCTCACGCACCCAGGATGAAACGAGCCGATGTGTGCAGACGGCGAAAGGAGCACGGAGCATGGCACCGCAGCACATCGACGCCGCTCGCGCCCGTAGAGACGCACGGGACGAATGGACCGCGCTCGCCCCGTACTGGGATGCACCGGAGATGGGTGCCGATGAGTGGCTGCCCCGCGCTCGCGTGATCGCCATGGTGGGCATCCGCGCAGGACAGCGCGTGCTCGATCTGGCCTGTGGGCCCGGCAACGCGACACTCCCGGTCCACGTGGGTTCGGCCGGGTCTGTGCTTGGACTCGACATTTCACCACCGATGATCGAGACCGCCCAACGCTGGGCGCAGCATCACAGCCTGCACAACGTAGAGTTCCGTCTTATCCAAGATGAGTTGCATCTGGATCTCGCGGAAGCGAGCTTCGATGCCGCGACCTGTATGTTCGGGTTAATGTATATGCCTGATCCAGTCGCGGCTCTGCGGGTGGTCCGCGACGCGCTCAAACCA
>JBBRHB010000810.1:0-1876 GCA_038223355.1 Chloroflexales bacterium | reverse complement strand
GCCTGCCAGGTAGCAGCCGGCACCCATCGCAACTGGGGGTCGGGCACAATCCATGGCTTGAGGCGTGCCCGCCATGACTGCGCGGGCTGCAAGGGAAGCACGCCAGCAGGCTGAGCACTAAGGCTCTTCCCCGATCCCACTCGCAGAATCTCCATGTCTGATGGCAGCTCGGTAAGGAGCTGCGGGTCGGGGTGTGGACCGACACCGGCAGCGGTCACGACGACCGGCTGCCAATTCCAATCCGGCAGATAGCGGGCAAATTTCGCCGTCCGAAAAACACCACTGGCACCCCGGGGCGGAAAATCATAGGTCATCAGCAGGAGCCGCTTCATTGCCCGCTCATTACTTGCTCATAGACGGCGAGCATCTCGTCAATATTTCGCGCCCAGTCATAGTGCGTTCGTACCCAAGCCAGTCCGGCTTGCCCCATGCGTGCCAACCTGAGACGGTCGTCCATACACTGCTGAAGTGCCTGTTGCAACGCTCCCACATCTTCCGCTGGCACCAGCAGCCCCGTCTGCCCGTCCTGAACCACCTCGGCGACACCTCCGACCGCCGTCGCAACCACCGGCACGCCGCAAGCTTGTGCTTCGAGCGCCGCCACACCAAACGATTCAGCCCGTGACGGCATAGCAAACAGATCGAGCTGCCGGAGAAACTCGGCTGCGACGGCATGCGGTACCGCTCCCACGAACCGGACCCGCTCACGGACGCCCAATGCCGTACACAGCTGCTCTAATGCCCGCCGCTCGTCGCCCTCGCCCCCTAAGTGCAAGACCGGCAGACCCCCATCCGGCGCGGGGCTTAACGGCGCGAAAGCTCGAATCAAAAGATCCTGGCCCGCAATGCGCTCCAGGCGCTTCAAGCAGCCAATACTAAAAGGCGTATGCGGTTCCGGTACAAGCGGTGGCCGAAATTCCGTTATGTCGACCCCAAATGCGATCACATGAATATGTAGTGGATGATGTAGATACGAGGATAGCACATCAGCGAGATATTGTGAGGTTGCACATAGGGCAGTGGCATGTGCTAGCAGCAGTGGATACCAGCGTACCTTGCGGGCATCACGTTGGACAACATCCGAGCCCCACGCCGATACCACGAGACGTGGCAGGCGTAGCAGGAAGGGTACGGCGGCGGGCGTCGGCAACGAATGCAGATGCACAATATCTACATCCAACGTTCGGAGCATCCCCGGCACACGTGCCCAGCCGCTCAACAAGCTGCGAAGCCTTTGGGCCCGCGTCATGCCCGGTCGCCCGACCGGAAAGGTCCAGATCGGCAACCCGGCCAAGGTAGGCGGTAGTGGCACCGGTAGTGGGCTGGACGACAAAATTGAAACGAACAGCCCGCGCTCGCGCAGTGCTGCGGCCCAGCGCTGGGTATGCACGCTCATCGTCGGACCGATTAAACATACCTTCATACGTGGGAAAGATGACCTACGCGGCCCGGCAACTGGCGCAGCAGCTGACCATAGAGAATAAACTCGGCACGTCCTGGCACCAACTCACGCCAAGGGGTACGCGAAATCCGCAGGTAGGCCCACAAGGTGAGTAGCGTCGCCAGCGTATAAGCAACGCTCGAAACCAGTGCAGCGCCAGCTATGCCTAATAGCGGGATCAAGGTAAGATCACCAGCCACAGTGACAACTAAGCTGATCAGCGACGCCAGCGAAGCATATTGCGGCAGACCACGACCTCCCAAATCGCTCGCCAGCACCTTGCTTAGGCTCAGGGTGACGACCCCCGGCAGCAAAAGCGCCAGCGCCGGCCAAGCCGGTAAGTAGGCAGGATTGACGACGAGCAGGAGCGGCCACGCCCCGATCAACAATAAGAGCGCACTCACTCCGGCCAACACCAGAGTATGGCGTGCTGCG
>JBBRHB010000809.1:0-1890 GCA_038223355.1 Chloroflexales bacterium | reverse complement strand
AAGGGGTCTTGACAAACAGGTCGTCGATAGAGGATGACAACGCAACAGTGGCTCAGCTGTAATCCGCTCGACGCCAAAACGCTCGGCTACCTGGCGTCCACGCTCTACGTCGTGGTCGGCAATGGCGACGAGCCGGGCGTTCTGACACGTTGCAACATCCGCGGCGAACGAAAACGCCCAATACCAGTGGTCAAGGCCGATAAGCCCAATAGAAGTGGAGAAGTAACCATGGCAGCTCCTTATCCGTGGGTGCAGAACGGCGCGTTACGACGGGATATTGTCAGGACGCCTTAGCAAGCCATCCGTGCAGCATAGACCGCATCACGCGGCAGTCCTCGGTCGGATCGTAGCTTTCCGGCTCGTGCTCGACGCTGTAATCACCGGTATAGCCCAAGCGCGTGAGCGTCTCGACGCACTCCTCCACAGCTACGACACCGCGTCCATACCTACAAGTTTGATGTGCGCCCGGTGCCAACACGTCCTTGAGATGAACGTAGACGATCACCTCTTCCAACCGCGTAATAGCCTTGGCAGCATCGTAGCCCTGCGTCCCGAACCAGCCGGTGTCAACGGCCGCGCCGATTGTCCCGTCGCTGTCGTCCCCGATCCTTTTCAGCATCTCCTCGGGTGTTTTCTCGGGGTGGTTCTCAAGCCCTAACCTAAGCCCGTACCGCTTTAGCGTCGTGACAACGGCAGCGCGATCATGCACGAGGAGCGGCGTATTACCACCCAGGATCGTTGTTTCCAACGCGGCGGCGAGTTTACAGGCTGCTTCGAACTCTGCCGGTGTCGTGCCAAAACCGCCCGCCAAGCTACTGACACGCACTGCGCGGCGCTGGAGTAACTCTTGGGCCGTGCGGATGTGTTCGGAGCTGGCCCATGCCCAGCTGAGGTGCCCCATGTACAGGTCAAGGGCGTCGAAGCCCATGGCCTGGATCTCGCTGAGCAACCCATCGAAGCGCTCTCCGAAAGTCGCGATGGGCTTGAAGTATGCTTCCATCGCCGCATGGCCCTGCGCCCAGCCCCCGGTCATGTTGTAGTCCAGTTCCCTCGCAATGAAGTTGGCGGTCATGAAAGAGATGGTGGTCATCGCTCCTCCTGACATGCGAGCTGTCGTTACGTTAGACTTACCCAAGTAGGGCCCATTATAATGCATCAGGTCAGATTATAATCATCCCAAACATGGGAGTGTCTTCGTGACGCAATTTGTGCCTGGGAAGCAAGCAGGAATAGCTGCACGGGGGCTTCCATCTGCCGACGTGCACATCTGGCTTGCAGATCTTGACGGCCTGGAGGCCTCGCAGTTGCAACAGTTCGCCCAGACCCTCGCGCCTGACGAACGGCAGCGCGCGGCTCGTTTTTACCGCGAGCGTGATCAACGCCGGTTCACGGCTGCCCGTGGCCTGCTGCGGACACTTCTCGGTGCATACCTCTATTGCGCAGCGCCAGATCTTCAGTTTACCTATGGTCGACGTGGTAAACCGGCGCTGGCTGCACAGTTTGATCAGCAGTTACACTTCAATGTGTCACATTCGCGAGGACTGGCCTTGTATGGCTTCACCTGGGGGCGTGAAATTGGGATCGACATCGAATACATGCGTCAGCTTGATGATGGCGAAGCGATTGCCGAAAGATTTTTCTCTGAGCGCGAACGAGTGGCCTTGCGCAGCTTGCCTCAAGCGCAGCGACACCGGGCCTTTTTTACCTGTTGGTGCCGTAAGGAAGCCTACATCAAAGCCATCGGTGAAGGGCTGTCGATGCCCCTGGATCAGTTCGATGTCTCACTGCTACCTAATGAACCGGCACGGCTTTTGCATGTCGCTCGCAATGCGGCCGAGGCGACCCGCTGGTCACTCGCGGAGTTAGCGCCCGCAACTGATTACATGGGTG
>JBBRHB010000808.1:0-1918 GCA_038223355.1 Chloroflexales bacterium | reverse complement strand
GAGCAGTTACAGCACGGTGTTGTTGAATAAGCGCCGTCAAACGCGCCACACTGTATTCGACCTCTGTATTGTTGATTGCCTCGGTTACACCATCCGTATAGCAAACCAACACATCGCCGGGCTCCATAATAAGTGTTGCTTCCTGGAACTGCGGGTGTTCAATAACCCCGAGGGCAATGCCAGCCGTTGCGAGCGATGTGACCGTGCCATCTGTATGGATCAAGAGCGGTGGGTTATGGCCAGCATTGGTATACACGAGCTCGCCGCTCAACGGGTTGAGTAAGCCATAAAACAGCGTCACGAACATACCAGACTGCGAGTCGCGGGTAATCCAACGATTTGCTCGCTCCACGGCATAGCAAGGGTCGGAGCCATCAAGGGCGGCGGCGCGCATCAGTGATCGAGACAGTGCCATAAACAAGGCTGCAGGAACACCTTTGTCCGATACATCCGCAATGACAAAGCCCAGCCGGGGACCGGTGAGCTCCCAGAAGTCATAGAAGTCGCCGCCCACCTCCCGTGCTGATTGCCACGCCGCAGCGATATCCCATCCCGCCAACTGCGGCGTAGTGGCAGGAAGCAAATCTGTTTGAATTTCCCGAGCGACGCGGATCTCTTGGGTAAGCCGTGCCTGTTGGGCGGCTGCCTGGGCAAGTAGGGCCGACTCCATCGCACCAACGGCTTGGTTAGCAATGCCCAAAGCAATGGTGACCTGACTATCTGACCAGTTCGAGCGGCCGGGATCTGCATCAAGCAGCAAAATGCCAAGGACCGTGCCGCGCGTCACTAACGGTAGCGCCAGAAGCTGGCTACTCCCACAATATTTAGCCACGGCGGGCAGCATTTCGGGGTCGATAGCCAGATTGTCGACACGTTGATGCTCCCCAGATTTTCGTACTTCATCAAGTAATGGTGCGGCCGCACCAGGCAGCGGATGGTTGAGCAGGGCAGCACGCGCGTCGGCTGGCCAACCCCACACAGCAACTGGTACAAATGTATCATCGTCGTTGGCATAACGCCACACGGCGACGCGATCACAGCCAACTAATACCGCAGGCAAGCGAGCGATCGTCGCCAATAAGTCGTCCAAGTCAGAAGCACGCGCGATATTTTTGGCGGTCTCCAGCAGAGCAGCGAGCGTCCAGGCCTCTTGTTGCTGCTGAGTATACGCATTGGCTGCATCAAGCGCCACAGCGAGCTGCGCAGCCAGCGTCTGCAGCACGAAGCGATCATTTTCATCGAAGGCATTAAGTCGATCGCTTTGCACATCCAATACTGCCAGTAGTCGATCGCCGACCGTAAGGGGCACTGCCAGCTCGGATTTGGTACCGGCTAAGTCCAAAATAAAGCGCGGCTCCTGGTGTACATCATTGACCAGCAACGGTTCACGGGTGCGCGCGACTGCCCCGATAACACCTTGATCATAATCGAGACGTTCGTTACTACCACGCCAGGATGGTAAATCGATAGCGGTCGAGGCCCGAAAGAGCAGCTGTTGGTGCTCATCGTCCACCATAAAGAGGTGGACCGCAAAATACCCGAAGGTATCGCGTATCAGTTTGACCACCGACGGCAACAACTGATCAAGGTCTAAAAATGTAGCAGCCTGACGCCCGACCTCACCGATCAATTGCAGTTGCCTGATGCGTGTTCGGAGGGCATCATAGGCGCGCGCTTTAGCGATTGCCGAAGCAGCACCATCGGCGATCAGCGACAAAAACCGTAAATCGTTGGCATTAAAGTGACGCGGACGGCTCGATTGTACTGAGATTGTGCCGATGACCGTGTCGCCAGCCAGCAGTGGAACATAAATTCCTGAACGTGGGGGATGTTCGGCATGATAGCGGGGTTGTGCCGGCAGATGGGGCAATTCACGCTCGAAATCTTCGACGAGTAGTGCACGACCGGTGCGACGCAT
>JBBRHB010000807.1:0-1927 GCA_038223355.1 Chloroflexales bacterium | reverse complement strand
TGATCGCCGCGAGTAGCCCGATTGGGCCAAGCCCTGCGATCAAACAGCGCCGCCCAAACAACCAATTAGGCGTAGCACCAGCATCAGGCAGCCGCGCATTTTGTACCCGAACCACCTCATCGATCGCCTTTTCTACAACCGTTAGCGGCTCGGCCAACACGCCTATAGCCTCAAGCTCGGGTGGAACGCGGACGATGTACTGCTCGTGATCGACTGCAAACTCGCATTGATAGCCATCCAGCCCTTTGATCCCACGTTCAAGGTATTTGCCGGTCGCACACATATCCGAGCGATTCATAGAGCATGGAACACATAGACCGCAGCCGCGTCGCACCGTAAACACGGCATAATCACCGACCTTTACCCGTGTGACGGCATCACCAATTTGGACAACTTGGCCGAACATTTCATGACCGATCACCAGATCCGTTTGTCCTGCCGGCGCATCGGCCCGCCCACCGGCAGCTTCTTCGCGGTCAGTTCCACAGATCCCGACACGGATGACACGTAGCTTAACTTCGTCAGCCGCACCAATTTGGGGCTCAGGCCGGTCAACGAGCCGCACAGTTGTCGTTCCAGGAATCAAGGCTATCGCTTGCATACTATTTCCCTCACTCACTACCTATTAAAACAGCTCCGGTCAAGCAGCACCGGCTGGCGGACCACTGCCAGTATGTAGCAAGCTAGACGCCAGCAACGTCGGGCACGAATTTGCCTTGACCGCTTACCCATTTGGGCTCAGAATGGGAGCGTAGCTGTGGAGAAAAACAACCTATGAGCAAGCGCTCGACTGCACCACTCGTTCTCACACTTGATGTTGGCTCGTCGGGCGTGCGCGTCCGTTTGTATGATCAGTCTGGGACCGCAGTCGCTGGGGTCAAGGCGAAACAAGACCATACGATCACGACGACCCCGGATGGCGGGGCGGTCTTCGATGCAGACGAACTAACGAGCGCGTGCGAGGCGGTTCTAGACGCTGCGGTTAAACAGTTGGATCATGTGCATGGTGAGGTTATTGCCCTGGCGGGCGATACGTTGGTCCCTAATATCATGGGCTTGGACGCCAACAACGCACCGATCACGCCGGTCTATACCTGGGGCGATACCCGCGCACATACTGATGCCCTGGCACTGCGCGGGGAACTCGATCCCACGGCCTATCATGAGCGCACCGGCTGCATTCTCCACGCCTCGTACATTCCGGCGAAGCTGCGCTGGCTACGGCGCACCGAGCCGGAACTCTACGGGCGGGTACGACGCTGGGTGTCGGTGGGTGAATATTTGTTTCTGCGCTGGTTTGGCGAGCCGCGTTGTTCGTTTTCGGTCGCGTCGTGGAGTGGACTGCTTAACCGGCATACCCTTGAATGGGACCAAGCCACACTCGCGGCGCTGGAGCTTACGCCAGAACAGCTCGGCACACTAGCAGATACGGGCGATGGCTGCAAAGATTGGTTACCGGCCTATCGGAAGCGCTGGGCGGCTTTGAGGGCAGCTACTTGTTTACCAACAGTCGGCGATGGCGTTGGCTCTAATATCGGCAGTGGCTGTACCACACCTGACCGAGTTGCGCTCGTGGTCGCGACCAGTGGTGCAATGCGGGTTATGTTAGAAGGTACACCCGCTCAGATCCCACCCGGCTTATGGTCGTATCGCGTTGACCGCAAGCGCTGCGTGCTGGGAGGGGCAGTATCGAATGGTACCAACGTCTTCGATTGGCTAGATCAAACGCTGCAATTACCGCCATCAAAAGCACTGGAACAAGCGCTCGGGGAGCTACCACCAGCCAGCCACGGCCTAACAGTCTTACCATTCCTAGCGGGCGAACGCTCACCGGGCTGGGCCGACGATGCTACCGCCGCCTTTGTCGGGCTGCGTCTGGCAACCAAGCCGATCCAGATCCTGCAGGCCGCTCTCGAAGCAGTTGCTT
>JBBRHB010000806.1:0-1937 GCA_038223355.1 Chloroflexales bacterium | reverse complement strand
AGACGGTCAAGTTTGGCACGAGCTTTGTCGGTCGTAAATTGCCAATTCACCATGGCGTGTGCACTGTTGCGGTGCTGCTCCCAAAGTGTCGCGACGCATTGAACCGTCGTGAGCGTCGCCAGCCGCCGATCCAGACACTGCCGGTGGAGCACCGCAAATTCGACTTCCGCCATATCAAGCCAACTCCCATGCTTGGGCGTGTAATGCCAATCGAGCTTGCGCACGATCCGTCGTGCTTCCTCGGCTGGGAACGCTGCGTACAGCACCGCTGGCGTATGCGTGTTGAGTTGATCGGTCACCAACCTGATCATCGTGGCATCTGGATAGTGCACATCCACCAGATCTTTCAAGCACTGCGCAAAGTCTAGGCCGGTTCGCCGCTCCGTCACCTTGACGTGCCGCCATCCTGCCAACGGTTGGAAGAACATAAACAGGTTGCACGTCCCCTCCCGTTTGTACTCATAGTCATCACGCGCTGGTTGTCCCGGGGCCACCGGCACGGACTGCCGTTTTTCGCTGACCAGTTGATAGGGGCTCTCATCCAAACAGACAACGGGGCGCTGTGCATCATACGGTTCGGCATACAGATCTAAGACGTCTTCCATGTGATAGACGAAGTCGGGACCAACCGTGGGGATGCACCATTCCTCGCGCTGCCACGGCTTGAGAACGTTTTTTTGAGCGTGCGGCGCACGGTCTCATCGGAAATGGCAGCGACAACGTCGAGGGCCACCAGTTTGTCCGCCAAGAGTTGCATGGTCCAGGTCGTCCGGTCGTCCGGCGGCGTACTACAGGCGACGGCAACCAAGGTAGCTTCCTGTTTGCCATCCAATTTGCGGCGAGCACCGGGGCGTCGACGCTCGTTCATCGCCGCTTCAAAGCCCTCCATGACATAGCGATAGCGGGTGCGTTCAACGGTGGAGCGCCCGAGATGCAAGGCGGTTGCAATGTGACCATCAGTCGCGCCGGCGTCGGCCTGGAGGAGGATGTGGGCACGGTTCACCATTCGAGCCGGCCATGTGCCCGATGACACGAGTTCCTGTAAGCGACGGCGTTGCTCGATGAGTAGCTCAACAACGTAGACCTTTTCCATCATCTCTCCATACCGCTTGATGGAGGCACAATACCTGACCCTCACGTATTCGTCAAAACCTCTGTGGTGAACCACTAGCCAACATGACCGGCGCTAACCGGCTATTGATTGGCATCGGCTGGCCTCTGGTCGTCCTGCTGTTCTGGTGGCAGAGTCGCCGTCAGGGACGCCGCGTCCCGGGCATCCAGCTTGACCCAGGTCAAGGCACCGAGCTTTCCTTTCTCGGCCTCGCCACTGTCTATTCGTTCCTGATCCCGCTCAAGGGTCAGCTCGACCTCATGGATCTTGTCGTGCTCGTCTCCATCTTCGGCGTCTATGCCTACCGGCTCGCTCGCATGCCGCACGAGGAGCCACAGCTTATGGGTCCCGCCAAGATGATCGGCGATTTACCGACGACTCCACGACGCATCGTTACGATCCTGCTGTTTCTGTTCGCGGGTACCGTCATCTTCCTCGTCGCCCACCCGTTCGCGGAGGCACTGCTCGAGACCGGTACAGCGCTCGGCATCGACCAGCGGACGCTCGTGCAATGGATTGCCCCACTGGCTTCCGAGGCGCCAGAGTTCATCATTACCAGCCTCTTCGCCTGGCGACTGATGGCCGGCGCGAGCCTGGGTGCGCTCGTGTCGTCCAAGGTGAACCAATGGACCCTCCTCGTTGGCGCGATCCCGCTGGTGTTCAACATCGCCACCCTCTGGTTGGATCATCGTGTGCCGACCGCGCTTCGTCTCGACCCGACCCAACGCCTGGATCTGCTTCTCACCTCGGCCCAGTCGGCGTTTGCCGTTGCGGTTATTTCCAATCTGGAGATGAGCCTAGCGGAGGCAGGGCTTGTATTCACACT
>JBBRHB010000805.1:0-1981 GCA_038223355.1 Chloroflexales bacterium | reverse complement strand
AACCTTTCAACCTGCCCCAACCTGATCGCGGGATGACAGACATTACCCCACCTGAGAACACGGCTGCATCACGCGACGCTCATGGCCGGTGGCTGTCAGGGCAGTCCGGAAATCGCGGGGGGCGCCCGAAAACCGTAGCAGAGATTAGAGCATTGGTGCTGGCGGCCGCCCCCGCGGCCATTCGCCGCCTGACCATATTGATGCGCTCGAAGGACGAATCCGTCGCCATTGCCGCATGCCGTGCATTGCTCGACAGAGCCATAGGACGTCCGTTGGACGGCATCGCGGACCTCTCGCCGCCCAATTCCGATGGCACGCCGCACAGAATACCGACGCTTCAGGATTTCTACGATGGAATGCGATTCGTCGTCAATGATCCGGGCCGGTACGAGCTGATCCAGCGCAATCTGACCGATGCTCGCACTGACGACCGGCCGTGACTCGATCATTCCCCGCAAAAGACGAGTTGGGCGTGGCAGCCTCATCGCCGTAGGAAACCACCGATTGGCTCACTAATTTAATTCTTTCAGGGCTGCAAGACTGGTCTGGAGATCCGACATGCGAATGGCGCCCAATCAACAGGTTACCGAAGCCTCTGCCTTCATCAGGTAACTCTTGCGCCCTCTCCGCGGACCGCAGCCTTTTCAGAGAGGCGACGCTAACCTAGTGCCGCGCCGTGTTAACCTTCTTGCACTGCGGGCCCCTTAGCCGTCGGAGCCCGGTGTCTATCCGCACCGGCATGTCCCCAGCAGCATGGGCAGGCTTGTCCCAGTAGCCATGCGGCCGACGCAAGTCGGATAGAAGCGAAGGAAAGACCTCATGGCAATGGATAAGGATTGTAGGTGGCCCGCGCATGTGACGGTGTGAGCTAACGTAAAACAAACCTTTTAGGAGTGAGTGAGTGAAAACCTTGAAATATTGGAGTGGCGCGCTTGCGCTGGCCCTGTGCGCGGCCGGCGTCTCGCAGGCGCAGGTGAACACCGCGTACGGCCAGCAGGCCGGGGCGAGTGATGGGGGCCAGTCCCAGCTGAGCGCCTTCGGCTATCAGGCCCTGTACACCTGCGTGTACTGCTTCGCCTCCACCGCGGTAGGGGCTCAGGCCCTGCGCGTGGCGGACGGGGCCCATAACACCGCGATAGGCTTTGACGCGATGTTTGAGGCCACCTCGGGGATTAAGAACACCGCGGTCGGCTCCTCTGCGCTGGCCTACATTGGGCAGGGGAATATGAACGTGGGCATCGGCTTCCAAGCTGGCGTTCAGGCGACGGCGAACGGGAGCAACAACATCTGGATCAGTAACGAAGGACTGCCCAAGGACAACGGCGTCATCCGCATTGGCACGCAGGGCAGCCAGAAGTTCACGCAGATCGCCGGGATCTATAACGTCAAGCTCCCGGCCGGAGGCGGGCAGGCGCTGTACGTGAACAGCAAGGGCCAGATCGGCGTCCTCAGCACCACGCTCCACACGAGCGCGCAGCCGATGGTGACCCGGGAGGAGTTCGACGCCCTGAAGAACTACGCGGCGGCGGTGGCCACTCAAGTGCACATCCTGCAGCGCGATAACGCCGCGCTGAAAGCAAAGCTCGCAGTTCGATAAATGTTTGGGGGCAGCGGGTCAAATATGCGAGTCGCTTGGCATTACACGATTGGCTTACGAGCAATTAAGATTCTTGAGACTGGCTTCCTCCGACCCGCCACTGCTGGCGTACCCGAAAGCGAAACCCCAGTTGTGTGGTTTTCTGCGCGTCAACACTGGGAGCCGACAGCAAACAAGCTGCGCCAAAAGCCAGACGGCTCGTTGGATTCGTTGTCGTTCGAGGAAACTATCGCACTTGGGAAAGGGGGCTGGCGGTTCGGGCTCCCGATTGAGCATTTGACTCCGTGGCGCCACTTGAAGGCAAAAGCGAACATTTCTTCGGAAACAGTGTTGGGGCTCGTACGGTCGGCCAAAAAGCAAGGGGCAGACCCTGCTTTTTGGTAC
>JBBRHB010000804.1:0-1991 GCA_038223355.1 Chloroflexales bacterium | reverse complement strand
ACCCAAGGTGAGACCAGCTGCATCGTGTAGTTGCATACCATGCAACAGCGCTTCACCACTCGTGCCTAAGGTGCCAGCTAACGCTTGCAGTTCGGGAAGCAGCCCTTCGACCTTCTGAAAATCTGCTTCCCATTGATCATTGTGGGTATAGATACTTTCAAGATTCCAAGTTTGCTCGCGTGCAAGCTCTTCGCGCCTTGGTAATGCGGCGGCGATTGCCATGAGGATTAGCCTTTCTCCCTGTAGGGGTAAATCGGCGCTACACAGTAGCGCGGCTGATCGAGCGTTGCTGGTTTGCGTCGCTGATCGCATCAAGGGCAGCTCGAATAGTGGAACGACTGAGTGGCTGGAGCTTGGGGGCGGCACCATGCCAGCCCCGGCAACGTAGCAACGTGCCAATCGCTTTGAGCCCATCGCTTTTACGAATTTTCTTGCCCTGCTCGTAGGTGCGCCCAAAATAAGAGATCGGCACTTCCAACACGCGATGGCCTTGCTGTAAAACTTTGGCCGCAACTTCGGGCTCAATCCGAAAATCTCGGCTACTCAGATCTAATGATCGCATAATGTCGGTACGCATGACTTTGTAGCAGGTTTCCATATCCGAGATCCAAGCGTTGTACAAGAGGTTGGTGAGAAAGGTCAGGAAGTGATTGCCAAGTGCATTCCAGAAATACATGCCGGTATGACGGCCCTGAAAGCGTGAGCCGAAGACGATGTCAACCTTGCCTTCAACAATCGGCCGGACGAGTTCATAATAGTCAGTGGGATCATATTCGAGATCGGCATCCTGGATCAAGACAATATCGCCCTGCGCTTGGCGAAGGCCCGTCCTAATCGCCGCACCTTTGCCCATGTTGCGCTGATGACGTACCACATGCAGCCGATCGTCGTGCTCGGCCTCGCGCTGCACAACGAGATAGGAGTCGTCTTTAGAGTGGTCATCAACGACAATGATCTCTTTGTCAAGAGTAACAGCACGGACTACACGCAATACCTCGCGGATCGTCCGGCCCTCGTTATAACATGGAATAATCACTGACAATAGCATACCGCCTCCTGGTGCAGCCATCATACCACGGGTATAGCGGTGCTTGGCAGTTTCGAGCAAGATGCCGAGGTGCGACCCTTGGGGTACAATTGATAGCATGAGCCTGTCCCGCTCCAACGATGTGACCGCCCGCTATCGCCATATTTTAGGCATAGCTTATCAAGTGTTGGGCGATGCGGCGCTGGCTGCCCAAGCCGTCAATACGGTGTATGTGCGCTTTGGCCGTACAGGGGGCGACACGGTTGCATGGTGGCGCGCGCTGGTAGAAGTTTTACATGTGTACATGGCCCGTGGTTTCGTGGTGCGTCCACTTGCGTCCGAAGGCCAGCATGCTGCTCTGCTCCATGCGCTCCAGCAACTCGAGCCTAGCGCGCGAATGGTCGTGCTTCTGCGCTACCACGAGGCCTTGACAATTACTGACATTGCAACTGTCATGGCGACTGATCCGGCGACGATTCGCGGCATCTTGACTGAGGCGCGGGGTTACTTGATCCAGTGGATCGGAGCACGTGATGCGGTGTGAATTCGTCACGGTGTTGCTGAGCGATTATGCCGACGGGGTCGCTGATGCACGAGGTCGGCGAATCGTGGAACGCCATATCCAGTTGTGCCCAGCCTGCCACAACGATCTCACACTGCTCCAGGAGTTGATCCACCAGCTTAGGTGTATGACGCTCCTACCATTTGGGGTCGCTGCCCGCTTGCCGCGTTATCAGCGGGAGCTAGAAGTCCGACTGCTAGCGCGCGAACGTGCGCGCCGGCGGCGGCCATTGGTCGCGGCTGCGGTGCTGCTCGTGCTCCTGCTAGAAGTTGCCTCCGTTTGGCTCGTGTTGCTGCTGGTGCGGGGCGGATGAAGGAAAGAAAACCATGTAGGGGCGGGGCTGCTCTTTGCCCGATGCTGGAGGATAAGGATGTTTTTTACACGGCGTGGTGACGATGGCTA
>JBBRHB010000803.1:0-2005 GCA_038223355.1 Chloroflexales bacterium | reverse complement strand
ATCACCTTTATGGTGGCCGGCGTCACCCTTGGAGTGTGCCAGATGACTGTGGCCGGGCGGCACGCCGCCCAAGTCGCTGC
This sequence comes from Chloroflexales bacterium, assembly GCA_038223355.1. Lineage (GTDB taxonomy): Bacteria > Chloroflexota > Chloroflexia > Chloroflexales > Kallotenuaceae > JACDGP01. The sequence continues at coordinate 1,925 of JBBRHB010000803.1, read as the reverse complement.
TGGACTGCGATGGTTGGCGCGATTGTGCGCTACGGTCATTGTCTTCGTGGGATTGCTCAAGCTCGGTGGTCTTATCATCGGTCGGGAGAGTGGCATCGATCAGTGGCTCTTTCGCGACAAGCTCGGTCTTAGCACTGGTCTGCCGAACCGCATGTCGCCCAATACCGCCGTTAGCTTTGTTCTGGTCGGACTGGCGCTCCTCGGATTCGACCGCCGGCGCCGCTCCTTCGCGCTGGTGCAAGACCTTGCAGTAACGGGCGGCTTGATCGCACTGTTAGCCCTTGTGGGCTACGCCTACCATACCGTGGCCGTTGCCGGCATCAGTAGCTACATCCCAATGGCACTACCAACGGCGATCACCTTCATGGTGCTCACGCTAGGCTTTCTGCTGACGACGCCCGATCATGGTCTCATTTCCCTCATTAGAAGCGAGAGTCAAGGGGGGAGTATGATACGCCGGTTGTTGCCAGCCGCGCTCGCCGTGCCTTTAGGCATGGGCTGGGTGCGCCTGCAGGCGCAAAACGCAGGCCTGTTTGGGACTGAGGTTGGCACGGTCCTGTTTGCTATGTTGAATGCAGTCGTGTTCGGCAGTATCGTGAGCTGGAGTGCACTCATGATTCAGCGCATGGATTCGGCACGGAAACGCGAGGAGCAGGCCGCCCGTGCAGCCAATGAGCAGGCGAAACAGGCGGAGCAGGCTAGCGCTGCTAAGAGCGAGTCTTTGTCGCAGATGAGCCATAATCTGCAGCGGAGCGACGCGCACGTCGGTGCGCTGCTCAGCGCGATCCCCGACATGATCGTGCGCTTTGACCAGCACGGCACGTGCCTCGACTATAAACCGTTTAAGATCGGCGGGTTTGTACTCCCCGCGAACGTCGTTGGCCAAACGCTGACGGCCATGCTACCACCCCTGGTTGCTGCGGTCTTTCACACAGCAATCCACCAGGTGCTCCAGAGCCACGAAGTGCTTAGCCTCGACTTCGAATATTTAGGGGTTCAGGGCAGCAGTGCCTATGAAGCGCGCTTCAGCCCAGCGGGGGAGGGTGAGGTCGTGTGCTTGATCCAGGACATTGCCGAGCGCAAAGCCGTCGAGCGGCTCAAAAATGAGTTTGTCTCGATGGTCTCGCATGAGTTGCGCACCCCGCTCACCTCGATTCGCGGTGCGCTCGGCTTGGTGAACGGTGGGGTGACCGGCGTGCTGCCGCCCCAAGCCACGGCGATGATCGCAATTGCCCATAGCAACAGTGAACGCCTGGTGCGCTTAATCAACGATATCCTCGACATCGACAAGATCGAGTCCGGCAAGATGACCTTTGCTCTTGAACGGTTGCGCCTAGCCGATGTGGTTGCTCAGGCGAGCGAGGGTCTGCGGGGCTATGCGGACAAATTTGAGGTGAGCTTCCGGCTCCACGTGCCGAATCCTGAACTCGTTGTGCTGGGCGACGCGGACCGCGTCACGCAGGTGATCATCAATCTGCTCTCGAATGCCGCCAAATATTCCCCGGCTGGCGACGTAGTTGACGTCAGTATAGTGCAGCAGGGCATGGCAGTCCGTGTGACGGTCCAGGATCATGGCCCCGGCATTCCAGCTATCTTCGAGCAGCGCATTTTCCAAAAGTTCGCCCAAGCTGACGTATCGGATGGCCGGCAAAAAGGCGGCACCGGGCTGGGCTTAAGCATCTCGAAAGCGATTGTAGAGCAGCTCGGTGGTCAGATCGGCTTCACCACCGCAGTTCCTGGTGGCACCAGCTTCTTCTTCGAACTCCCCCTCGTTGCGCCGCAGGTAGAGCTGATACCGCTACTGGAGATGGAGGCCGAGAAACCAGCATGACCAAGGTCGATCTCCAGAGCGAAGGGCCGCGACGACGAGCGGACACGGAGCCGCTATCGTTTCAGGCGCACATTATTGAGAGTATGCAGGAAGC
>JBBRHB010000802.1:0-2037 GCA_038223355.1 Chloroflexales bacterium | reverse complement strand
AATTCAACCATTTATTATCGAATCGGTCAGGCTTCCAGGAGCGTGCGAATGGCGGAATGCACGATGGATTGGCTCAAGGACCACGCCGTCCAGGACACGAGGGTAGCCGACTTTGGCTGTGGCACCGGGGCTGCCGCCGGGGTATTTGCGGCAGAAGGCTTCACGGTGCTCGGTATTGATTGTTCGGCTGCCATGCTCGCGCAGGCTCAGCAGCAACCCCACCAAGCGGTGGAGTGGATTACTGGCGACATACGCGAGGTCGTGCTGCCCGCGCCGGTTGATCTGGTCACGGCCTTTTATGATACGCTCAACTATCTAACGACCTATGCTGATCTGATCGCTACCTGGCAACGTATCGCTGATGCGTTAGTGTATGGCGGTTACGCGGTCGTAGACGTGAATACGGTCACAGCCTATGCCGAGGGCTGGAACGAGCGCGACGATATCATCACCGATACCGATGATCTCTTTGTCTTGAACCGCTTGCAGTTTGAGTCCTTGCGGCGCGTCGGGACCGGTCGCATCATGTGGTTTGTGCGTGATGGTGATCGTTGGCAAAGCCACGAAGAGCTGCATTTGCAGCGTGCCCATACCGACGAAGAGCTACGCCAGGCGATTACCCAGGCTGGTCTCGCGATTGTTGACCGGCGGACGCCGGCGAACGAGCTACCGGCTGACGATGCGCCGCGCGTGATCTATGTAGCACAGAAAATAGGTTGAGGATACAGCGATGAGCCTGCAAGATCGATTTCGGGGTGTGCTCGTAGGTTTAGCGGTCGGTGACGCACTGGGTGGCCCCGTCGAGTTTATGAGCCCCCAAGAGATTATTACCAAGCGGGGTAAGCCCGTGCGCGAAATGATCGGCGGTGGTTGGCTGAAGCTCAAGCCCGGCGAGACGACCGATGACACCGCTATGGCGCAGGCCCTCGCCGAAAGCCTCGTCGTACAGGGCGACTTCGACGCTAATGATGTTGCTCGCCGCTACGTGCTCTGGCTCAAGACCGGGCCGAAAGACATTGGCAACATCACGCGCCGTGCCCTGGAGGCTTGGCAGAAAGGGGTAACCTTGCCACACGCAGCCGCAGCCGCCCATCGTCTCACCGGCGGCAAATCCGCCGGGAACGGCACAATCATGCGCTGTGCACCGCTAGCCTTACGCTATGCCTGGGACGAGCGGCGGCTGATCGATAGTTCGCGCGACGATGCGCTAATCACGCACTTCGACCCGGAGGCGGGTAGCGGCAGCCTGGCCGTGAACCTATTGATCACGCACCTGCTCCGTGACGAGCCGCTCGATCAAGCGCTCGCAATGGTAGCCGCGCGCTTGCGTAGCATGCCACGCACGGCGGCCAATGTTGCCGCGCTGTTTGAACAGGTTGATCCGCGGGCGGATAGCCGAACTCTACCCAATAGTGGGTATGTGCTCGATACACTTCGCATCGCCCTCTGGGCGCTCAAGGGCAACCCAACCTTCGAGGATGTGGTAGTGGCGGCCGTCAATTGTGGCGGCGATTCCGACACGCAAGGTGCCGTTGCTGGAGCACTCGCCGGGGCACGCTGGGGCTATGAAGTCATCCCCCAGCGCTGGCTTGAACCCTTGGAGGATCGGGAGCGACTGGTTACCCTGGCGAACCGCCTGCTGACTCTGGCAGAACACAAGCGCGTCGCGTAAAAAGGCCAGCCTCCCCTCTCCCGCGCACTCGGGTACCCGGGGCACCCTCTGGGTCGGGTGTGGGGCAGGGGGTGAGGGGCCCGGCACCCTTGATGCGGTCGGTCAGGATTGCCTTCGCAATGGGTGAGGGTCCATATATAAAACGGGGAAAGAAGATGGCTGAACGATATAATCCACGAGAAGTTGACAAACGCTGGCGCGAGCGCTGGGCCGCCGAGGGCCTCGACACCTGGCATCCCGATGATCCGCGTCCCAAGCATTATGCCTTGACGATGCTGCCATATCCCAGCGGCTACCTGCATCCGGGCCACGTCTGGGCCATGGGTCCGAGCGATACCCGTGCGCGCTGGATGCGCATGCAGGGC
>JBBRHB010000801.1:0-2042 GCA_038223355.1 Chloroflexales bacterium | reverse complement strand
CCTTCGCGTTGCAGATACGCGAGCGGTAGCAGGCTCGCCTGGGGTGAGTCAATCGCGCCGACCGCGATAACCTTGCCCTTGAGGTCCATGATCGTCTTCATCGGCGCAGCGGATAACACAGCGATCACCGAGCGCAGATCGCAATCTGTGTCGCGCATCGCGATCGCCTGGACCTGCTGACCGGCAGCGCGGGCCATGCGATCGGCCCGAATCCAGGCAAGGGGCGAGTTCCAGGCGACGTGGCAATAGCCTGCCAGCAGCGCCTCCACCTGTCGTTCGTAATTCGAAAAGAGGATATAGTCGAACGGCAGGCCGTGCTGAATGAAGTAGGCCTTAAAGCCTTCCCAGATCGTTACGACCTTGGGGTCGTAGGCAACCGCCCCGAGTACAAGTATTTCCGCTTGATCCAATGCCATAGCTTCCTGCTCCTCCGCAGTTCAAATCGATACTACATAGCTGCGCTTGTGCTAACCGAAGAGCGGTAGGCCGCAGATGGCCTTGCCAATAAAGTCATACAGTACATCGGTGGTCGGTGCCATCACGGTAGCTGCGCGGGCGTCTCGGAAATGACGCTCGACGCCAACTTCCTTGCGGAATGCGGCACCGCCACAGACGCGCATCGCGAGATCGGTCACCTCAGTGGCTGCTTCGCCGGCCGCCGCTTTGACTTCAAGCACCCGCAGCATCGCATCGTCGCGACCACTTTCAACCGCTGCAAACGTGTCAAGGAGCAAGGCGCGCGCCATATCTGTTTTGATGCGCATGCGCGCTAGGTAGGCCCGGACCGTCGGGAGATCGGCAAGCGACTGTCCGAGATGCTGGAGTTGCGTGCCGGCGACGTGGGCAGCGGCTTTAGTCGTCGCTGCATCCATCGTCCCGACCGAAAAAGCGGCATTCATGAGCTGAAAATAGGGCAGGACGACGCCCATCGAAATATCAAAGCCTCCGCCATCGGCTCCCAGCATCGCAGTGCGCGCAACCGTTGCGTGATCGGCCCTGACCGGACTAGACGCGTTGCCACGCAACCCCAGACCGTTAAAAGCAGCTCCGGTCTGCAGGCCGGGCGCGTCGGCGGGAACCAACCAGATTGTGATTGGACCTTCCGCAGCTAACGGCTTGCTCGACCAGACATAGCTATTGGCTTCGCCGGCACCCGTCACCCAACTCTTGCGCGCGTCGAGTTCGACATGTCCGTTGGAAGCGGCCGCCGTACTGACCGGTGCCCAGAAATGGCTGCGCGAGCCCTGCTCTGAGAATGCCAGCGTCGTTAGGTGCTGACCGGCAGCAATAGCCTTGCGGACGTCGAGCGGACCATGGGCTTCGATCACGGCAGTCGCCGCATAATGCATGCAGGTGATCATCGCGGTTGATGCACAGGCATGCGCCAGCCGTTCGACCACGAGGGCTGCGGCACGATGCGCATGGCCCTGACCGCCTACATCGGGCGAACTAATCAGTCCGAGCAGGCCAGCCTTGCCAAGCGCGTCGACGGCGGCACGTGGGAAGGCTGCGGTTTGATCGATCTCCACGGCAGCGGGTGCGACCACGTCGGTGATGATATGATCCAGCGTGTCCAGATAGGAGGTCGTTTGGGAATCAGGGATAGTAGACAATGGTATTTCCTTTCGCGGCTACATTCCTACTAGCTTGCCAGCTAGTGCTTACGGCGATGTTTTCGAATTCTTACGACTTTCTTACCTTGATTATAATGTATCCACCATAGCAATTCGTCTACGGGGCGTCAACCGATATCAGCTAGTCACCGGGGTGCCAGACCGGCTGGCGTTGTCCAATTCGGGCGCGTACACTACCCGTATCGATTTGTGGCATATGCTGCTCAACCAATACCACTGTCTCAGCGACCAAGGCTTCCAATTGTTCGATGGCTTGCGATGGCTCGGCGGTAAAAAGCGCTTCGATGCGCTCTGCGAGACGCGGTGGCACAATCTGCATCTGCCGGATAAAGCGCTCCATTCGTTTGAGTTGGAAGGTCGAGTAATAGAGATGATTAAGGCCCGCAAGAACCCCAAGCAAATGCTGGG
>JBBRHB010000800.1:0-2047 GCA_038223355.1 Chloroflexales bacterium | reverse complement strand
TGCTGGCACTCGCAAATCTATCCGTCTTGCGCTGGTGGACCGGGCTGCTGCTGGTCATCGTGATCCTGCTGTTGGAAACACTCTTTTTATCCCAAGTACGACCGGAAGGATAGCGTATGCCGCTCAATGTAACGATTCTCGGCCTCGACGCCTTGGGCGCCTCGCTCGGTCTGGCACTCGGGACGCTTGACCCCAAAACCCTGGATGTTGGCCGGCCAAGAGTTATGGGTTGGGACACACAAAAGAAAGTGCTACAAACGGCCCGCGATCGGCTCGTGATCGACGAGGGAACAACCGATCTCGTTGCCGCAGTTCGGGGGGCCGATGTGGTATGGGTCAACGTGCCCGAAGATATGATGCGCCAAACTTTTACCTCAATTGCACCACATCTTAAACATGGCGCGGTCATCACCGATACCGCTAGTGTCAAGGCCCCGGTCATGGCCTGGGCGCGTGAACTGCTGCCAACGACCGTACAGTTTATTGGCGGCCACCCCTTCGCAGCACTAGGTAGTGATTTTCAGATGGGTAGCGGCGATGCCTTGCGAGGTGTTGTTTATTGCCTGGTGCCGGCCCCCACCACCGCTCAAGGTGCCTTGGATGGTCTAAGTGAAGTGATTACGGCCATTGGGGCCAAGCCCTACTTCATCGACGCGCTCGAGCATGACTCATATGCTGCCGGCGCGGCCCATCTGCCGTTAATCATGGCCATCGCCCTGATGGAGACCCTTAGTCGTGGCGGTGGGTGGCGTGAGATTCAGCCAATCGCGGGTCAAGGCTTGGCTGATACCACGGCCCTAGTGGTTAACGAGCCCGAAGCAAGCGCGGGAGCGTTACACGCCAATCGCGCTGCACTGATCCACTGGCTGGATGGGCTGGAAGAGACCCTTGGCGAATTGCGTGCCGCGCTCGATAACCCCCGACAACTTACGGTGCTGGCCGAGCATGCCGCTTCAGCACGGAATGCATGGCTTGCAAGCTCACCTAACGTGCGACCCGGCGAGGATGGGATCTACAGCAGCTCACAGGATCTGCCCAAGGCATCGGGAACGCTTAAGGGGATGCTCTTCGGCCGGCGCTCAACCAAGCGCAAGGGAGCATAGCAGCCTGCAGTTGCACGTCGTACAAGCGTGGTGCTACAATCGCGTGGCTACAGGTAAACTCACCAAGGACAAGCGCGATGGAGCGAAAAATACGGGTGCTGGTCGCAAAACCTGGCCTTGATGGCCACGACCGCGGCGCGAAAGTGATCGCCCGGACGCTACGTGACGCTGGTATGGAAGTCATCTATACCGGCCTGCAACAAACCCCCCAGATGATTGTCGATGCAGCCCTCCAGGAAGACGTTGATGTGATCGGCCTTTCGATCTTATCCGGTGCCCACATGACGCTCCTGCCAAAAATCACTCAGTTGCTGCGTGAAAACGGGGGCAATGACGTTCTCGTGGTCGCTGGTGGCATTATCTCCGACGTTGATGCCGCGATCTTGCAGCACGAGCACGGGATCGCCAAAGTGTATGGGCCGGGGGCCTCGACCCACGATATCGTGGCTTTCATTCGTGGTCACGTTGCTCCTGAGCGCTTCGCTGGCGCGGAGTTGTAACAGGCGATGGGCTTAATCGACGCTATGCTGGCGGGTGACCGCCGGGCGCTGGCACGCATCATTTCGATCGTGGAGCACGGTGGGAGCGACGCGCAGGTCGCGCTGGCCAAGCTCTATTCCCACACCGGTCAGGCCCACATCGTAGGCGTAACCGGACCGCCCGGGGCTGGAAAATCCACACTGGTTAACGAACTGGCGCTGGAGCTACGCCGTCGCTCGGCTACCGTCGCGATCATTGCCGTAGATCCCACCTCGCCCTACACCGGCGGTGCGATTCTAGGCGACCGCATTCGCATGCAACCTCTCGGCCATGATCCCGGCATCTTTATGCGCTCCATGGCTACGCGCGGCCAACTCGGCGGTGTCGCACGAGCCACAGGCGATGTCGTGAACGTGCTTGACGCAGCCGGCTTCAGCACAATCATCATCGAGACTGTCGGTGCC
>JBBRHB010000799.1:0-2070 GCA_038223355.1 Chloroflexales bacterium | reverse complement strand
CCCATGGCTATCATGTGCCGGCGTCCACCCTCTACCAGGCGCTCGGCTTGCAGCCCGTACGCCGCGATCAGCGCGTTCTGACGACCATCGCGAGCCAGCAAGGCCGGACGGTGGCGGCCGAAGTAGTCGTTCTGCACAAGGCGATCACGCAATTCCGTGCATCACCACCACCCACGCCCGACCAGCGCCGGAGCACAGGTACGCCCGCGTTACCTACGGGGACACCATGACGTTGAGCGAACAATTCCTGGCCGCGCTCGTCCAATATGGCCTGCCCGCCCTATTTGTCATTGTGCTGGTGTCGTCGGCCGGCGCGCCCTTTCCGGCCTCGTTGATGCTCGTGGCGGCAGGCTCCTTGGTCCAACAAGGTGAGCTCAGCTTCTGGCCCGTCGTTGCCCTCTCTATTGCGGGCTCTATGCTTGGCGACCATCTTGGCTACGGTCTAGGGCGCCTCGGCGGGCGCAAACTGTCCGATCGCGCCGCTCGTCTCGTAGGTGGCCAGCGGGGCCTAGTGGCCGCTGAGACAACAATGCGACGCTGGGGTGGTCCGAGCATTTTTCTGAGCCGCTGGCTAGTGACGGCTGTGGGCACGGCCATTAATCTGACCAGTGGCATTGCGCTCTTCTCATGGTCGACCTTCTTCCTCTATGATCTCGCCGGTGAGACACTTTGGGTTGGCGGCTACCTCGGCATCGGTCGCTACTTCAGCGATCAGGTTGAGGTGCTCACGACGCTCCTTGGCGATCTTCGCTGGGCAGTGCTCGGCCTCGCCATCGCCGGTGTGCTCGGCTGGCTACTCTGGCGGCAACGGCCGCAGCGTGACCGTGTTGCAGCCAAGTCGCAGCCGACTACTCCGCTACCCATGGGACAGCCGGAGGAATAGCTCTCCACCAACCGGTCGCATTGGCTATCCTCCACCGCTCAATACGTAGTGCTTACATCCTTCCGATGAATGATAATGCGGTGGGCCATCTCAAAGCCCACCGCCCCATACATAGCCACCGCTGCTTCCCATGAATCGTCGGTCTCAACGATCATAGTGGCTACTCCTTGCGCTTGCAGCCGCCGCAATCCTTCCAATAACACGGCGCGTCCCAAACCCATCTGGCGATAATCTGGATGAACACCGGTTGGTTCGATTTGGCCGAGCAGATAGCCATTGCGTCTGTGGCGTCCCACCCAACACACGCAGAACGCCACGAGTTGTCCATTCGACGCCTCTATCACCAGATCTAGTTCCGCTCTGTATGCCGCCTGCTGGAGAGTTCGGGCGCGCCATGCTGCAGTCATACTTGGCGATCCAAACGCTGCCTGGTGCAGTTCAGTATACCCCTGCACTTCAGCTTCACCGGCCAGAGGGCGAATCATAAAGCCGTCGGGCAACGTGACCTCCGGCACCGGGAGTTGGCCGGAGCGAACGAGGAAGAGGCCCGACCAGGGGTTTTCAGGCGCGTGTTCGAGGGATACATACCCGGCCTGTTCGATCTCGTGCAATTGGGCGGTCTGATCGGCGCGAACCTGGATGAACCATGTTGAATGACCATTGGGTTGACGTTGCAGTCGCGTGGCCTGTGTACTTGCCCAGTGGAGTAACTCTGGCACAATGCCTTGCGCTCGTGCGCTAGGATGCAAGGCATAATCCACAGTCCAGAACGGCGTTTGCAACACCACCCAGGCCAGCAATCGCCCGGCCTCATCTTCCCATAAGCCAATATTCTCGGGATAGTCAAAGGCCCACGAACTCAACCTCCAAGGTAAGTCAACGACATGCAGATTGTCGTCAGGAAATGCCTGCACCAGTTCAGCTATGCGCTGCTGATCAACCGGACCGGTATAGGGACGCCTATAAATGGGCATACAAACTCTCCTCCATTAATAGTTGTCCAGTGTGATTGTCATTGCGAAGGGAACCAGTTGCAGGCTTCGTGCTACTGCTGCCGAGGCAAGGTTAATGGCAGGGTTCGCTGGCTGAAGCCGTCGCCATCCTGAATAAACTCCAGCCGGTTGCCAAAAGGATCGGCAGCATAGCAGCGGCGGACATCCGGTAGCGTGTCGTCAGCCGTAACCTCA
>JBBRHB010000798.1:0-2084 GCA_038223355.1 Chloroflexales bacterium | reverse complement strand
CCCATTTCCTGTCCTGCCGTCGCACCCAAGCCATCATTTGTACCGGTTGCCGTCGGGCGTTGCTTGATGAAGGTCGTGGTGAGGCCATTAATGGCAGCGATTTCCCCAACGAGCATGCGAGCAAGATCGACGATGTGGGCTCCCAGATCGCCCAGCGCACCGGCGCCGGCCGCCTCTTTTTGGAGCCGCCATACCAGGGGAAAGGCCGGGTCCATGATCCAGTCTTGGAGATACACCGCGCGCCAGTGATAGATTTGGCCAATGCGTCCTTCGTCGATCAGCCGCTTGGCAAGCTGAATGGCCGGGACACGACGGTAGTTAAAGTTGACCATGCCAATCACGCCAGCCTTTTGGACAGCCTGCAGCATCGCTTTGGCCTCGGTCAAGGTGTTGGCCAACGGTTTCTCACAAAAGACGTGTTTGCCGTGTTCTGCCGCCGCAATGGCAATCGCAGCATGGCTATCACCGGGGGTTGAAACGTCGATGAGCCCGAGGTCTGTTCGCGCAACGAGTTTGTGCCAGTCGGTCTCGATATCGTGCCAGCCGAACTGGTCCGCTGCAGCCTTGACGGCAGTTGCGTCACGACCGCATAAGACCTGCATAACCGGGTGGATCGCGACATCCGGAAAGAAACTGGCAACTTGGCGGTAGCCGTTGGAGTGGGCCTTGCCCATGAATTTGTAGCCCACGAGACCGACGTTAATCGTTTGTGGCATCCTTGCTTCTCTCCTCGTTGATGAGTGAGCAGTCAATTGGGCTGACCAGCATGTACAGCAGCTTTAGGGCGCTTACGAAGGCTAAGTATATAGCCGGAGCAGATGCTGTCAAGCTTGACTGTCCGCCTTTAGGCACGAACTTTGTGGGAGGCCAAATTATGAGCCCAGCGGGTTGTTTCGGGCAAACGGTATTTGGTCGTACAGTGGAGAACGTAGTCAATAGCGGTTTGGAGGCTGATACGATGGCCAATCGAAACGTAGATCGGCTGGACATGGGGCTTGGTGCGCAGGGCAGCGCCGATTACCTCGTCGTGGTCGATGATCGGTTGCCAATCCCCGCGTTCATCGCCTAGTGCCGCGTGCCGTCCGATAAAAGGTGTTTTGCCTACACCGATCGAGGGCAGGTCGGTCAAGACGCCAAGGTGACAGGCGAGGCCAAAACGGCGGGGATGAATATAGCCCTGACCATCGCACAAAAGCAGATCGGGTCGCGTGGTTAGGCCATTGAGGGCCTCTAGAATGGCAGGAACTTCGCGGAAAGACAGCAAGCCCGGAATGTAGGGAAAGCTCGTCGGGCGGCGAGCAATCGAGTGCTCATGCAGCACCAGTTCTGGGAAGCGTAACACGGCGACGGCTGCGCGAGTGATGGTGCCGCTGGCTTCGAAGCCGACATCGACCCCTGCTACGAAATGAATCTCGCCGAATACATCATGCGTGACGACTCTGGTACGCAGCTCTTGCTGAATTGCGATGGCTTGCGGAGGTGTCACATCCCAGCGGTGGTGCAACGGATTATCACTCATAGTTTTTACTGGCTGATACGGGGAAGATAGGTGTCATGGAATATGGGTGGAACGCCATTAACGGCGAAGGCAAATAGATGGCCGTCGCTGTCAGATAGGTACAACACGCCGTTGACAACCACAGGACTACTCCAATGGACGCCGCCGATCATTGGAGTGGTCCACAAAAGCGTTCCCGTTACCGGGTCACGAGCATCGAGACCCTTGTTATGTGCAAAATACACTACATGCCCCGCGATGAGCGGCGAAGTTTGGGTGCTGGAGTTCTGGTTCGTAGTGATGGGCTGTTGCCATTTCACCATGAAAGTAGGTAGGCCGTGGCTATCGAGGCTAAGCTCGAGGGCAGAGATGCCATGGTCGTTGCCGACAAAAGCCCACGTCGTGCTATCACTAGGATTTACCCAGACAGCAGGAGCCGACAACACTTCCCCGGTCTGCGGGACCGGAATAATTGCGCCGATTTCGCCACCGATATGTCCCGGTGTACCTTGCCCACTCAAATTATCGAGGTTCAGCAATCGCAGGTTTTGATCTTTACCACCCTGCAGGCCGAGATGGGGTACCT
>JBBRHB010000797.1:0-2092 GCA_038223355.1 Chloroflexales bacterium | reverse complement strand
AACCACATTGACAGCGTACCGACAGCGAACGCGACGAGATATAACTGCTCGACGCGCAGGACGTTCAACAGCCAAGCAACCGGAATGGAGGCGAGGAACAGGGCGCGCCCAAGGTCCGTGGCGATCAGGACGGGACGCGGCCGAAACTGATCGACGCCGACGCCAACGAACGGACCGAGGACGAGCCATGGGAGGCCGTTCACGGCAGTCAGCACGCCGAGTTGGGCTGGCGATGCGCGGAGGACAGAGATGGCAATGAGGGGCAAGGCGAGGCCGGTAAAACGTGAGCCAAAGCCAGAAATTGTTTGACCGGCCCAGAACTTGAGGAAGTCAGGGTGGTGCCACAGACTGGGGGAAGACCCAGCAGGGACGCTCGTTTTTACATGCTTCATAGGACTCCTGCGGCGGCTGGTTGTAGTATACAAGCTCACCCTTCTGCTTGACGTAGGTCGTATGCTGCGATGGTCGTGATGGAGGATGACATGCCCGAAGTTATTGCACTTTGGCCTACCGGCACCGAGGGCTTGGGGGACGAAAGCCGGCAGGAACAGGAGTTCTTTTTCAGCGAACCGCGGAGGCACCGCGTCATTCGGAACGTAACCCAGCCAACGCTAATGACGTTTCTGCCCGATCCTGCTGTTGCCACCGGAACGGCCGTGATCATTTGCCCCGGTGGTGGCCATCGCTTCCTCGCGATTGATCATGAAGGTATCGATGTGGCAAAGTGGCTTAGCGCGCGTGGTGTGGCCGCTTTTGTACTCAAATATCGGGTCATGCCAACCCCAGAACGTGACGACGACTTTAGGCAGATGCAGGAGGCATCTAGGGGCTCGGACAAGACAATGGTCGCAATGCGACAGCAAGGCTGTGTAGCCATTGTGGATGGGCAGCAAGCGGTCAAAGTAGTCCGGCAGCGGGCGGCAGAGTGGAACCTTGCGCCCGACAGAATCGGCATCATGGGCTTCTCGGCTGGTGGCCACGTAGCCGGTGGCGTGGCCATTGACCACGATGTTGCGAGCCGTCCAAGTTTCGTCGCGCCCATCTATGGGGCGCTTTGGGAAGAGATCACCGTACCCGCCGATGCGCCGCCACTGTTTAGCGCATTGGCCAGTAACGACCAGATTGCCGTGGAACCTTGTCTACGGTTGTATACCGCATGGCATGCCGCTGGCCGGTCGGCCGAACTGCATATCTATGCCCAGGGTGGACACGGCTTCGGCATGTGGCAGCAGGGCTTGCCCGTCGATAGCTGGATCGAGCGTTTTAGCGATTGGCTGCGAGCCCAAGGGTTGCTCGAAGCCACGGCTCATGTCTTGGGGGCTTAGCGCTACCACCTCGTTCGAACTATGAGCGTGAGCTGCTCGCCAGATAGCGCACCCAGCAGCTTAGTAAATACGCTGCAGCAGTGTTGCGGCTGATACCGAGTGGTTGTTCGCCCAGCCCGCCTTCGAAACGAAGCGTCGAGACGATCAACCGGCCCGACCCCCAGGGGATCTCTATGGCGTAATCGTGGATTGCCATGGTCCGCGCGTCGAGGCGGCGCAGGATTGGTTGTGCCTGCTCCAAGCCGACCGTATCGAGGGCGTAATCGGTAGCACAGCCGAAGAATTGAAGGTCCACGTAGCCGTCGTGCGGGAAGTCACCCCAGGCCGAGTGCGGCTCGATCAGTTTGACCGCCTCGCGCCAAAAAGGGATCTCGACCGTCCCAATCGGCCCCGCAGGTCCGGTGCCGGCCTGGAGCAGGATCGCAGCGCCGCCGGATGCAAGGTGCAGCTGGACCTCGGGTAACCAACTCGTAGCGATCAGTACTGGCCGGGCTGTGGCAGAGGGCGATAGCTGGAGCGCGGGTACGAGGGGCGGGAGGTCGTGCAGGCGACCGGCCGGGTCAAGTAGTGTCACATGCTTAATCGTCCGCCACGGCTCGGCGGGGAAGAACCACAGCGGCCAGCGGTTCGTCGCCGTTTCATCACCGATCTGCAGCTCCACTTCCAGACTGGCGCGGCACGGCGCGCTTATCTCCGGCACGCGCAACTCGGCGATATGAACTTCCGTGACGGTACCTGGGCTGAGCGCGAACGGTGATGCCGCCACG
>JBBRHB010000796.1:0-2099 GCA_038223355.1 Chloroflexales bacterium | reverse complement strand
TGGGTCGTATCTACACTGTTCACGCCGTTGACCTGCAGATACGGGCCCAGCGCCAGGACGCCCCCCGCGAGCACAATCAAGAGATAGAGCGCGCTACGCCGTCGATCACCCCACAGCCCAGCTAAGGCCAGCGCGATTGCGACATACCCCACACTCGCAATACCACCAAGAATGCCCACCGGCACAAGATGACCATAAAAGATGGAAGCGGCCCACGCACCCCAGAGCGGATGAAAGGGGCTAGGCAGGAGGTAGGCCAGCAGATCCGTTGAGTGCTGAATGCTGTTTTCGAGCGGTCGCGTGGCATATGGGTCGCTCAGAACTTCGCGCAACATCGGTACGAGCAGTGGCAGCAGCAATAACGTAAACAGGAGGCCGACTGCGGCGAGTTTGACTCCTACCGGCACGATACGCCTGAACCAGTGCCGTTCGGAGCTCCCTTGTGCTATTTCGGTCACGGCTACGAGTGCGGTCATCGTCAAGCTAAAGACGGCTAGATGCCAGTCGGTATAGGCAATAATCGCTAGCAGGACGCCGGCAACCGCTAACCAACGGCTGCGGCCACGCAAGCCTTTGAGCAAGGCCAGCAGGTAGAAGGGTAGCCAGCCGATCATTTGCATAAAAGGCTGTCCTACATCGGCATGGAAGGCCATATAGGGACAGAAGGCATAGATCAGCCCTGCGATGAAGGCGGCGGGATAGTGATGGGTTAGATGCCAGACCAGACTATAGGCTCCCAGGGCGGCCAGCAAGAAGGCAAACAAGACCAGCAAATTGTAAGCAGCGGTCGTGCCAAACAGCACTTGGAACGGCAGGGATAGAAAGGCGTTGACGCTATCATAGGTATGAAAATACAAGGGCAGTTCAAAAGGATAATGCATCCAGGTGACGTGCCAGGGATTCTGATGAAGGTGTAGTACGGCTTCGCGTGTCCACCACAGGTTCCAGTAATTTTCGAGCGCATCAATTTGACCGATAATTGCCGAGCGCGGATGCAATATCAGAGGGTAGGTATAGAGCAGGGTGATAAGCCCGTAGAGCAGGCCAGCCCAGCTATGTTGGCGTAGAAGCTGGCCTGCTGAGCGCATGAAATCGGTGTGTGGTCGTGGAATGGTCACGGGCGATTTTGCTAGCTCAGACGGCGCACATAGTGCTCAATGCGTTCCAAAGCTGCCTCGATCTTTGGCAAGGACGTGGCATAGCAAGCACGGACAAAGCCCGCTCCGCTTGGCCCAAAAGCGTCCCCCGGGATAACGGCCACTTGCTCGTCCGTCAGTAAGCCTTCGCAAAACTCGGTGGATGAGATACCTAAGTGACCAATGGCCGGGAAAGCATAAAAGGCCCCCTGCGGCTCAAACGTTGGTAGTCCTATCTGGCGCAAGCCGTCGACAATGACCCGGCGCCGGCGATCATACTCGCTGCACATCCGCTGTACCTCGGGCTCACCGCTTTTTAAGGCTTCGATGGCGGCATACTGCGACATGGTGGGTGCCGACATAATGGCGTATTGGTGAATTTTGCGCACGGCCGCCGTAATTTCCTGGTTGGCTGCCAAGTACCCTAAACGCCAGCCGGTCATCGCGTAGGCTTTGCTGAAACCGCCCATCAAGATCGTGCGATCGCGCATGCCGGGCAATGCGGCGAAGCATGTGTGCTCAACGCCATACACCAGCCGGTCATAGATCTCATCGGAGAAGACCAGTAAGTCGTGGCGCTCGGCCACGGCCGCAACCTCTAGCAGGTGTTCACGTGACATAACAGCACCGGTCGGGTTGTTCGGATAGCCGATCAGAATGCCCTTCGTGCGCGGGGTGATTGCCGCTTCAATGGCTGAACCCGTCACTTGAAAGGCGTCCTCAACGTTAGTCGATACATAAACCGGCACACCTCCCGCTAACTGAACGCTGGGACCATAGGCCACGAACGAGGGCTCCGGGATGATCACCTCGTCGCCGGGATCGATCAGCGCGAGCATCGCGTTTTGCATTGCCTCGCTGACCCCGACAGTAACCAGCAAATCATCGACGCCATACTGTACGCCATACAGCTTCTGCAGGTGCGCACTAAGCGCCTCGCGCAGTTCAATCAGGCCACTATTC
>JBBRHB010000795.1:0-2118 GCA_038223355.1 Chloroflexales bacterium | reverse complement strand
CTCGGATACCTTCTACGAATTCGCCGCGCCCCTAATGGCCCAGCTCGGTTATCCCACCCTGCTCTGCCACCAGCTAGAAATCGACGCGCACGACCGGGTCGTAGGCTACCATCTGCGCCAGCCCGACGGCAAACGGCGGGTGGTGGAAGCCTTCCAGAGCCTCGGCTTTCGCGTCATTGCCATCGGCGATTCATACAACGATACCGCCATGCTCACCACAGCCGATACCGGTATTCTATTCAGGGCCCCCGAGGCAGTCAGCCGCGCCTTCCCGCAGTTGCCGGTCGTGCACGACTACACTGCGCTTCAAGCTGCCATCGAACCATATTTGAACTCTTAAGTCATTCACACTGGTACACTGGTACTGCGGGGTACAGCAATGCTGGCCGTGCGGCTATGCTGGTGGCCCTGATCTATCCCGGAGAACAGGAAAAAAGAAGCGCATGACGACTATAGTTGCTCCAATTAGGGAGCGTATTGACTACGCGGCGACCTTATCAAGCCGCACCAAAGGCTTTATTCTCGCCGGCGTGCTCCTGGGCCTGTTCCTCGAAGCGCTCGATCAAACCATCGTAGCGACTGCACTACCGGCCATCGTCCGCCAGTTCCAGGGTATCGATCTTCTCGCCTGGGTCTCGACCGGCTATTTGCTGGCGAGCACCGCCCTGGTCCCGGTCTATGGCAAGCTTTCGGATATCATCGGTCGCCGCATTATTGTGGTCTGGAGCATCTCCGTCTTTCTACTTGGCTCGGTGCTCAGCGGCTTGTCGGGCAGCATGCTTCAGCTCGTCATCTTTCGCTTCATCCAAGGTATCGGCGCAGCAGGGTTGGGCTCGACGGCCTTCGCCATCCCCGCCGACCTCTACCCGCCGTCCGAGCGAGCGCGCCCTTCTGGATTAATCGGTGCGGTCTTCGGCATTGCCAGCATTATCGGTCCCTTTATCGGCGGCTTTTTAACCGACACCTTTTCATGGCGCTGGGTGTTTTATGTCAATATTCCCTTTGGCCTGCTCGCCTTGGCCTTGATTGTATCTAGGATGCCGAAGCTCGACAGCGGGCAGCGTGAACCGATCGACTGGCTCGGCACCATCCTGCTGCTGGCCACCGTGGTACCGCTTCTGCTGGGCCTCTCGCTTGACAAGACGCGCTTTCCGTGGACTTCGCCACTCATTATTAGCTTATTCAGTGTGTCGGTCGTTGCCCTGGTGCTCTTGCTGCTGGCCGAGCGTCGTGCCGTCGGGCCCATCATCGCCCTGCCTTTATTTCGCAATCGCAGCTTCACAGTCGTTACCCTGCTGGCGCTCCTCAACGGTTTCGCGTTCCTACCAACGATCTTATTCATGCCATTGTTTTTGGTTAATGTGGTCGGCGTCTCAGCGACGGCTGCCGGAACATCGCTGATCCCGCAAACGCTGGCTGTAGTCGTCGCAGCGGTCGGCGGATCAGTGATCGTGCAGCGCACCGGCCGCTACAAACCCATCCTCTTGTTCGGCCTCGTTTTAGCAATCGTCGGCTTTGCCTTGCTGGCATTCATGCCGGTTGATGTGACACGTTGGGGCGTGACCTGGCGCATCATTCTGCTGGGCTTCGGCCTCGGCTGTGTCGTTCCGCTGCTGAGCTTGATCGCCCAAAACGCCGTTGACCACCGCTACGCCGGCAGTGCAACGGCCAATATACAGTTTTTTCAACAAATTGGTAGCGTCGTGGGGGCAGTCATCTTCGGTGCATTCGTATCGGCACTCCTGTCGACACAATTCTCTACCCGCGTCGCACCCGCCGTTAGCCAACTTCCACCGGCGGTCCAGCGCAGCATCGATCTCAGCCGGCTGCGCAATGGTAGCAGCGCGCAGGCCGCAGCGGGACCAAGCGGGGCTACACAGCCGGTCGGCCTCGCAACCCAGATCACCCAGGCCGTCGCCGGAGATTGGGATCATCAGCGCACGCTGGTCATCGCAGCCCTGCGCGACAACAACTTGGCTGCCCAGAACGAGTTGCGCGCGAACCCAGAGACGCCGCAGCAGATCAAGCAGTTGCTCACGCCTGCTGGAAACACGGGGGCAGACCGGACCCAGCAGTTGAATCAGGCCCTTCAACTCATTGAGGCTGCTAAAGCCCAGG
>JBBRHB010000794.1:0-2118 GCA_038223355.1 Chloroflexales bacterium | reverse complement strand
AACGACCGACTTGTTGCACGCGGCCCAGGCCGAATCGTATGATCTTGCGCTCCAGATGCATGGCGATGGCAACAGGAGCAACGGCTTCGTTGCTGCGCTTGGCGCACGCCAAACGCTCGGCTACCGGCAGACTGACCAGGACCAACGTTTGACGCTTTCACTGCCGTATATGGCGCAGGAACATGAAATTCGACGCTGGCTGCGCTTGGTAAAGTTGCTAGGCGCTTTGACCGGTGACGAGTACGTGGAATGGGTTGTCACTCCCGCCGAAGCTGCGGCTGCCGCTGCCTTGCTACCGTCAGAGCCGGGTGGCCCCGTAGTGGGCCTGCATGTGGGCGCAAAAGACCCTGCACGGCGCTGGCCGGTCACATCTTTTGCGCGCTTGGCCAACGAGCTTTGCCGCCGATCTCAGGCGCGCATCGTGTTGACCGGTAATGATGACGAACGACCCCTAGCAGAAGCCGTTGAGCAACTCATGGAGTACCCAGCTACCAATCTGTGCGGCCTAACTGACCTCGGTACCTTTGCGGGGACGATTGCGCAGCTTGATCTCCTCGTCAGCAATGATACAGGTGCCTCACACCTTGCTGGAGCTACGGGCACCCGTAGCGTGGTGTTGTTCGGCCCTTCACGACCTGAGCAATGGGCGCCCCTTGACCGGCAGCGTCATGTTGTGTTCGATGCCATCCAGGAGCTGGGGCTGCTCGATGGTGCGGCTGCACTCCAAAGGTTGCCGCCCGAGCGGGTGGTGCAGGCGTGTGCGGACCTCCTTAACATGCAATTCCAGGAGGTATCGTGCGCCGCCTGAAGATTTTGATGTGGCATATTCATGGCAGCTATCTGAACAGCATGGCCCGCATCGATCATGATTGGTATTTGCCGATTAAGCCGGGTCGCCCTGAGGGCTATGGTGGCCGCGGCCCAACCTTTGATCTGCCGCCCTATGTTCGGGAAGTGCCGGCAGGCGAGGTCCGCAACCTTGATCTGGATCTTATTATCTACCAGACGCCCAAAAACTACTTCGAGGATGGGCCGGAGCTCTTAAGTACGGCCCAGCGGCGGCTGCCTCAAATTTACCTGGAGCATAACACGCCGAAGCCGCATCCTACCGACTCTCGGCATCCTATTGATGATAGCAATCTGTTGCTGGTTCACGTGACGCACTTCAATCAGCTGATGTGGGACAACGGGCGGACCCCGACGGTCGTGGTTGAGCATAGCGTGGCGATTAATCCGGCTGCTGTCTACACGGGTGAACGTGCCCAAGGAATTACGGTCACTAATGGCATGCAACGGCGGCCTCGCATCGCCGGCTATGACATCTTTTTGCAGGCACAAGCGCTGTTGCCACTAACGGCAGTCGGCATGGAGACCGAGACCTTAGGTGGTCTGGGCGACGTGCCCTATCGCGATCTGCACCGCCAGCTTGCGGCCTACCGCTTTATGTTTAGCCCAATGCGCTATACCAGCTTGCCGCTGGCAGTGATCGAAGGCTTGCTCATCGGCATGCCAGTCGTAGCGCTGGCGACGACCGAGTTGCCTACAGTCATTACTAATGGCGAGACCGGCTACATATCAACGAATGTCGAGGTTCTTATTGATCACATGCGTGTGCTGCTGGATAACCCGCAGCTGGCCCATGAGATTGGGGCTAAGGGACGTCGCATGGCACAGGAGCGTTTTGGCATGGAGCGCTTTATATGCGACTGGAACCGGGCTTTTCAGTGTGTGGTGGGGTAGCTGATGGGGCTCATGAGCGCTCAGTCTCCGCGGCCTTTGCGCATTGCCTGGGTTAGTGAACACGCCAGCCCACTGGCGCTGCTTGGTAGCCAGGATGCCGGGGGGCAGAATGTCTATGTTGACGAGGTAAGTCGCGGCCTCGGGGAACTCGGCTACACCGTCGACATTTTCACCCGCCGCGATCGCGCCGATCTGCCGGAAGTTATCGCCTGGGCTCCTGGCGTGCGAATCATCAACTTGGCGGTTGGCCCGGCGCATTTCGTGCCCAAAGATCTCCTCTGGCCGCTGATGCCGGCTTTCCAGACCGCGTTAGCCACTTGGCGAAGCCGTCAAGAAATCCACTACGACCTGCTGCATGGCAATTTCTGGATGTCAGGA
>JBBRHB010000793.1:0-2120 GCA_038223355.1 Chloroflexales bacterium | reverse complement strand
ACATTATTGGCATCCTCTGTCTACCCAAGAGTGTACAGTTTCCAACCTGTTGAGTAGTGATAACCGCGTTCTCTCCTTGTGACAGTTCAGTGAAGGCGCTATCAGGAAGGATCAAGATGAGGATTGACAAAGTGCTCATGTATGAGCCGCAATGCATTACATCCATAGCCTTTGACGTGTGTCTGCTCTGTAAATTATTCTACTGAGGCCGACCACCATGGGAGGACGAAGGTGGAGAGCAGGGGTTACCCTATACGTACTGTCGCAATGCGGACGTCTTCCGGGCAAGGTTACAATAATGGTCACACCAAAGGAACGAGTTGCTGCCCTGCTGACACGAACCCTCCAGCGCTTCGTTGCGGCGGATGCACAGCTTACCCATGTTACAGCTGTTCCCCTGCGCGGTGGTCTGTCCGGTGCGGCCGTCTGGCGCCATGTCGTTGCGTATCAGACGGTCGCTCCATCGCAAAACGCAACCATCACCCTGATTACCAAGGACGCTGAAGCCCACGAGTAGTACGTCCTCCGGCATTTACAAGCGCAGCACCTGCCGAACATCCCGTTTGCTGACGCCAGTGATCCGCCCGGCGACGAACGGGTCCTTTTGTGTCTCCAGGACCTGGGCGATCAGCATCGTCCCTCGTCGCTCGATCCCATCAGCGAAACGGAACTCGCGCGTGAAGCTCGTGCACTCGCGACGATTCACGCGGCGCACGTTCGGCAGCGTGCCCAGCTGGATTGGATGCCAACCATGAGCCCGAAGTATATCCATGATATGCTGTTTGAGCGAACGTGGCGACCAGCCTGGGAAGCAGCGCTTGGAGATGCGCGCTTTGCCATGGCTTTCCGGACGGCGATTCCGCGTGTCGAAGCAGCGGCAGCAACGATTGTGGACGATATGCTGCCGCTGCTGCAAGCAACCGGGTAGCAGACGCTGATTCACGCCGATCTCAATCCCTCGAATGTCCTGGTGTGGGAAGGCCAGCCGTATTTTATTGATTGGCAGACGGCCATGCGCGGACCCTGCTACATTGATCTCCCGCATCACCACTGCACGCTCACGCAAGCGGAACACTATCGTCTAGCCCTTACAGCACAGGGTGTTATCATCTCGGCCCAAGACTTTGCAGAGTGTTACCGGGTGGCAGCGCGGTACATTGGTCTCCGGTATATGTGGTGGACGTTGGACTATTGGCGTGAAGACCCGACACAGACAGCTTGGGTCCAGCACTATATCAACCTTGTGACGGGCGACAGCATCACGTAATCGCGAGCCCACTAGCGATTGCCGTAGGGGTGCGACTGAAAGCCGGTTATTCGACCGGCCGCCATCACTCCCCATATCATGACTGAAAGCCGGTCATTCGACCGGCCGCCATCACTCCCCATATCATGATCGTTATCACGCCGAAGTAAGCTGCGGTTCATTGCTGCTGGCTGTTCATTAGCAGAACGGTGGGCTGGGTCGTAGAGGAGAGGTTCATTGGACCAGCAGGGAACAACCAAGAGTTCGGTGTCCCCAACGCTATCGCGGGCCAACCGCTTGGGCGCCCAGCAGGGAGGGCTCCCCACACCGGCACTCATCTTACGCACCGCCGGGCAACGGCGGGGGCTCGACTGTTGAAGTCCCGCGGGAGCCTGCGCGGCCGCGAGAGCGGTTGGCCCGGATCACTTCACGCTCCTCAAACGGCAGGATGTAGGCTGCCTTCCAACGGATCTTGAACGCGGCATCGCTCAGGGCCTCACGCAGTGCGGCTTGGACGCGCGGTTCCGTATCGGCTGACCGCAGTCCGTCAATCGTCTGGCGTCGGACATCGGCACTCACGTCGTTGCGGAGGATGTCGATGAGGAAGCCGACGATGTCATGCGACGTTCGGCAGGCTTCTGACTTACAGCCTTCGCAGGCAAGCACATGGACGGCTGCACTGCGCACGGCCGGAATCATCTCCCGCCGTGCGAGCGCGATCAGGGCGTCGACGGTTTCCTCGTCGAGCGGCAAGTGATCGAGCGCGCGAGCGGCGCGCCGACGAACATCCGGGTCAGTATGGCGGAGGGCTTCCAGGAGTACAGCACGTTCTGGCATGTGTAGCCTCGTTGAGCGCTAGGCTGGCCGCTGAGCT
>JBBRHB010000792.1:0-2163 GCA_038223355.1 Chloroflexales bacterium | reverse complement strand
ACCCTTGACATGCCGACGCGTGTTTTTCCGGTGATCCTTGAGCTTGCCGACCCCCTTGGGCCATGGGGTGCGCGAGGCGTGGCCGAGATGCCGTTGGTGCCACTAACCGCTGCAATCGCTGCTGCGATCCATGACGCAGTTGGCGTGTGGGTTTCAGACCAGCCGCTAACGCCGGAGCGGGTCCTGACCGCTTTAAACCAAGCCGTCAATGTGCCAATTGAGTCGCCATAAATACACTGGAGCTATCCTTGTGACCATGCTACGTATCACTGTCGGACCATTCATGTTTACCGCGCAACTCGAAGAGGCCGATGCGCCCAGCACCTGCGCGGCCTTCCAGAAGCTCTTGCCGTTTCGCAATAAAATCATTCATGCCCGATGGAGTGGTGAGGCGGCCTGGATTCCGTTGGGCGAATTCGAGATGGGCGTCGATTTCGAAAACCACACGAGCCATCCGTCGCGCGGCGACATTTTGTTTTATCCAGGTGGTCTTAGTGAGACCGAGATCTTGTTCCCCTATGGGAGCGCCTGCTTTGCGAGCAAGGTCGGGCAGCTGGCCGGCAACCACTTTCTGACGATCATCGACGGTCGCGAGCAGTTGCCGGCTTTGGGACGGATGGTGTTGTGGGAAGGAGCGCAAGAGATCGTCTTCGAAGCGATGTGACCGCGCTAGGCTAGCTCACCCCGGACCAGGGCGCGCGCGATGGCATTGTGGCGCTCAATCACCGGTTGGAGCTCAATGTCAACGAGTTGGCCATCCTGTACACGGATGCGACCATTAATGACGCTAAGGGACACCTGCGGTGGCTGGCAAAAAACTAGGGCGGTGAGCGGGTCGTGTACTGCAGCACCCGCGAAGGCCAGGGTGTCAAGACGATAGCCGATGAAGTCGGCGGCCATGCCGGGGGCCAAGTAGCCAATGTCGTCGCGTCCCAGCACCTCGGCACCGCCGCGCGTTGCCAGGCGTAACACTGCGGGGGCGGTGATCGCAGCCGGTCCTCCCAGGACCCGTTGCAGCAAGAGCGCCTGGCGCGCTTCGGCCAATAGATGTGAGCTATCATTCGAGGATGAACCGTCAACACCTAGGCCGACCCGCACTCCCGCCGCCAGCAGGCCGAGCAGAGGCGCGATGCCGGAGGCCAGCCGCATATTAGAGCTTGGACAATGTGCTACGCCGGTCCGGTTCCTGCCCAGCCGCACTACCTCGTCGGCGGTTGGATGGACCATATGTGCATGCCACACATCCTCGCCCATCCAGCCGAGATCTTCGGCCAGTTCAAGGGGCGAACGGCCGAAGGTCGCCTTGCAATACACTACTTCATCCATTGTTTCGGCCAGATGGGTATGCGAGTGCACGCCATAGGCGCGAGCCATCTCCAGGCTTTGCCGCATCAAGTCCGGCGAAACCGAGAAGGGCGAGCAGGGAGCCAGCACGATTCGCAGCATCGCGTAGCGCTTGGGGTCGTGATACTGCTCAATGAGCCGGCGCGAGTCGTGCAAGATCGCAGTTTCGTCCTCAACGACGCGATCGGGTGGCAGGCCACCCTGCGCTTCGCCAACCGACATCGAGCCGCGGGCAGCATGAAAGCGGAGGCCGATCGGGAGGGCCGCTTCGATCTGGTCATCAAGCCGTGCCCCGTTGGGCCAGATATAGGTGTGATCGCTGGCAGTAGTACAGCCGCTCAGTAGCAATTCCAGCAAGGCAATCTGTGTGCTAACACGGATGGCTTCGGGGGTCATCCCGGCCCAGATGGGATAGAGCGTACGCAGCCAGTTAAAGAGGTTGGAGTTTTGGGCCGCCGGAACGTTGCGGGTCAGCGTTTGGTAAAAATGATGGTGGGTGTTCACGAGACCGGGCATAATCAGCAGGTTACGAGCATCAATTACCTGATCGGCCTGCGTCGGCAGATCGGCAGTCGGGCCGATCTGCTGAATAACGTTATCGACCACATACAGCCCGGCATCTTCCCAGCGTTGGTCTGCGTCATCCAAGGTAATGAGCGTGTCGGCATGCTTAACCAGCAACGAGGGCATAACGTCCTCCAACTTGTCGAGTGCTTATAGTAGCATCCGCAATCTATTGTTCTTATTGATCTTGTGGCTCAACAGACATTTTGCACATTTGGCATCCCCATGCGGTAAACGGCGATTCAAAAGCAATAA
>JBBRHB010000791.1:0-2206 GCA_038223355.1 Chloroflexales bacterium | reverse complement strand
GCCGCGGGTACGAAACTGGCACGGCAAGATGGCGTTCACGCGGACATTGTGTTTGGCCCATTCGACGGCAAGATCGCGCGTGAACTGAATAACAGCACCCTTAGCAATACCGTAGGCGAAGTTGCCACGCCCCAGCGAGGTCGCACCGCCAATCGAGCTGATGTTAATGATGCTGCCTTTACGGCGGGGAAGCATGCGCCGACCTGCATGTTGCGCACAGAGGAACGATCCCGTGAGATTGACTTCGATGACCTGCTGCCATTCAGCCAGGCTGACGTCTTCGGGCTTGGTATGACTACCGAGACCGGCATTATTGACGAGGATTTCAACTGGACCGAGCTCCTCGTCGATCTGATCAAATAGGTGGGTGATATCGTCCGGCTTGGCGACATCGCATCTAATGGCACAGGCGCGTCGTCCTAAGGCTCGGATCTGTGTGACGGTTTCGGCGGCTGCAGCTATATCAAGGTCAGCGACTGCAACATCGGCACCGGCGCCTGCAAGACCGATCGCCATTGCTTGGCCCAGGCCCATCCCACCGCCGGTAATGACGGCAACGCGTCCAGCAAGATCGAAAAGGGTTCTCGTCATCGGTGACGTTGCTCCTAACTTCGGCTGTTTTAGTGCTTGATCGCTATACTTGGTCGGGGGGGCTCGGGGATGGATAACTTGATAGTACGCGGTCGTACGCGATGCGCAAATGCTCCTCAACCACCGCTATGGCATGAGCCTCATCTTTGCTTTTCAGAACATCGAGAAGCTCGGTATGACCCTGGAGTGCGTAATAACGAAAATCAGGATTTGCCACGTTGCGGGTGAGCAGCATAATATGAATCTGTGGACGGAGGTTGGTCCAGCACTCGTACAGGCGTTGATGTTTGCTAGCTTGATAAATCATGTCGTGAAACATGAGATCATCCTGCGCCGCCTCCTGCTCTGTCACCCCCGTGCCATAGGACCCCATTCGGTCAACGATTACTTGCAATTCAGCGAGCTGCTTCGTATTCATGAACTGCATGGCCCGCTGCATAGCCAATGGTTCCAAGGCAAGGCGCAAGCTATATACTTCATCCACATCTTCGCGGCTGAGTCGGGCGACGTAGGCACCGCGATTGCGGCGGATCACGACTAACCCTTGACGTTCTAGTTGTAAAAAGGCTTCGCGGAGCGGCCCACGGCTTACACCCAGTGCTTCGGCAAGCACTTCCTCGCGTAGTCGTTCGCCGGGCCCCAGTTGGCCACTGAGAATAGCTGTCGTCAGTCTTGTGACGATCTCGTTAGCAAGACCGCGACTGATTGGCAGGACGCGTGTGTCTGAAATCATGTGCGCTGGCCTTGTCAGGTACCTCAGGAATTCGAAAGGTAAGGTAAAGTAATTGATGCATTGTTAACAGTTGCAATGTTAACAATATTTTGCGCTGTTGTCAAGGAGCACTTTTGGCCTGATATAAGCTGTCGTGGCTTAGTCATATTGGTGGTCTTGGGGCTTATTTGTTATGTGGGCGTCGCGATTTACAGCGAAACGTGCCAGTTTGGTCTGGAAGCCTGCCCGGTCAAGCACATCGCGGTTGACCACGTTGTCGGGCACAATACCTTGCGAAGCCTGCAGCATACCGCCGGTGGTCGCACGACCGGTCGCTGTCCAGATCTCAGCCGTGGCCGGTAAGAAGTGTGGTGTCAGGATGACATTGTCGAGCTCGATTAAAGGCTCGTCTGCCGGCAAGGGCTCGTGCTCAAAAACATCTAGACCTGCGCCGGCGATTCGCCGCTCACGGAGCACCGCTGTCAGTGCTGCTTGGTCGATCAATTCGCCGCGGGCAACATTGATCAGATAGGCCGTCGGTCGCATACGGGCAAGTTCGGCGGCCCCAAGCAGCCGGTGGGTGGCCGGGGTTAGGCGACAGTGGAGGCTAAGGAAGTCAGACTGCTGGAGCAGTTCATCGAGGGTGACCAACTCGACGCCGAGGGCGACTGCTGTCGGCAGGTCGGCGTGAGGCGAATAGGCGATCAGGCGCATGCCAAAAGGGGTGACCAGCCGTGCTAGCTCACGTCCGGTATAACCAAGGCCAATAATGCCTAACGTGTGCCCCGGTAGCTCGCTGCCCATTACCTCGGACTGAAGGTCCCAGCGGCCAGCACGGGTAATTTTGTCTTGCTGTGGCAGCCGCTTGGCCAGCGCCAGCAGGAGGGTTAGGGCCGACGAGGC
>JBBRHB010000790.1:0-2217 GCA_038223355.1 Chloroflexales bacterium | reverse complement strand
ACGCCGCTCGTGAGCCGTCGCCTTCGGCATGGGCGATGATGCCGAGGTTGCAGACAGCCCACGCGACGCTGTGGAGATCGCCTATTTGGCGGCTGAGTGCGGCACTTTCTTCGTAGAGCACGACCGCGCGGCGCAAGTCGCCCTGCATGCGGGTCGCTTGCCCTAGATCGCCGAGCACGGCAATGATGCGTTTGGTGTCGCCTAATTGCCGGGCGAGGGTCAGGCTTTGGTCGAAGAGCGTTTGGGCAGTGCGGTAGTCGCGCTGGTTCGCTGCCAGCCAGCCGGCGGTCGTTAGCGCACGGGCGCGAAGCCTGTCATCGACGGCTTGCGGGACTGGGCCGGTCGCTGCTAATGCCGCTTCCAGCCAGGCACGCCCCTCGCTCAGATGTGAGCGTGTCATCCAGAACTCGCGCAAGGCGGTGCCGAGACGTAAGGCAAACTCCACCTCGCGTTGCTCCATGGCCCATTGGAAGGCGGCCCGGAGGTTGGCAAGATCGGCATCCAAGCGCTGGAAGTAGGCGATCTGCTGTGGTCCGCCTTCTAGTTCCGGTGCTGCCGCCTCAGCGACCATCAGATAGTAGGTTGCGTGCTGCCGCCGTAGGGCAGCGGCTTCTCCGCCAGCAGCTAGCCGTTCCCAGGCATAGTCGTGGATGGTCGCAAGCATGATGAAGCGCGGCTCGTCATTCGGCCCCGTGCCCTGGCGAACGAGGCTTTGGTCGATCAATACAGCTAGCCCATCGAGCACATCAACGCCGTGGTCATACACCACGTGGCAGATAGACTCAGCGGACTCGATGGTCCAGCCGCCTAGAAAGACGGCCAGCCGTCCGAACAGGGTCTGCTCATGCGTTTGGAGCAGGTTGTAACTCCAGTCGACGGTCTGACGCAGCGTTTGTTGACGCGCAGGCAGGTCTTGCATGCCACCCTTTAACAGTGTCAGACTGCTCCCGAGCCGCTTCACCAACACTTGCGGTGGCAAAAGCTTGATGCGGGCAGCGGCCAGTTCAATCGCTAGCGGGAGGCCATCGAGCCGAGAACAGATATCTACCACGGCGCGTGCGTTCTCGCCGGTGAGGCTGAAGTCGGGCAGGATCGCTTGGGCGCGTTGGACGAATAGCGCAATAGCGGGAACATGGGCCACAGCGGAAGGATCAGAGCCGTGTATGGAGGCGAGTGCTGGGGCAGGAAGCGCCAAGGGACTGAGGGAGATTTCGTGCTCGCCGCGGAGCCGCAAAACGGCGCGGCTTGTGACGAGTATAGTCAGCTGTGGACAACGTGTCAGGAGATTCGCAACCTCCGGTGCAGCAGCCACGACCTGTTCAAAGTTGTCGAGCAGCAGCAGCAGGTGCTTGGTTTGCAGAAACGCTTGCACACGCTCGCTGAGCGGCCGGTCCCCGCGCTCCAGGAGGGCGAGTGTTTGGGCAATGCTGCTCATCACCAGCTCAGGGTCGCGGATGGGAGCGAGATTGACGAAGTACACGCCATCCTGGAAAGGCGCTCGTGCCTCTGCAGCGGCCTGCAATGCGAGATGGGTTTTACCGATCCCGCCGGGGCCGACCAGCGTGATGAGGTGGCAAGTCGGGTCCGACAGCAGGCTGCCAATGCGCGCGAGTTCGGTGGCGCGTCCGAGCAACTGGGTCGGTGGATGTGGCAGAACGTATGGCACGGGAGCGGCGACCGGAAGAGACTCTAGTGGCCCAGCTTGAATCTGCCGGTAGAGGGCGGTTGTTTCGTCCGATGGGTCGGCACCGAGTTCTTCCTGCAGCACACGCTGGAGCGTTTGGTATTGCCGCAGTGCTGCTCCGCGCTGGCCGCCTTGAGCCAATGCTCGCATCATGTCAGCGTGTGCTTCCTCGCGCCAGGGCTCTAGCAAGATCTGGCGTGCCGCGTAGTGGCGCATACGTTCGTAGTCGGCGTGGGCATGCGAAAAGCGGGTCAATGTCTGGAGTAGCTCTAGCGCCTTGCGGTGCAGGTTTTCACGCTTAAAGAGTAACCACTCTTCAAAGGGCTGACTGTCGCTAAGGAAGAGGCCTTGGAGTAGATCGCCGCGATACAGGGCATCGGCTTGCTGTAGCCGCTCGATGCACGGGGAGCAGGTGATCAGGTCATGATGGGGATGGGCAGCGCAGGCCGTGAGAAGTTCCTCGAAACGGATCACATCGATGCTAGTGCCGTCGCGCCGCAATTGGATGGTCTGTGACGTGATGGTGAGGGCCA
>JBBRHB010000789.1:0-2225 GCA_038223355.1 Chloroflexales bacterium | reverse complement strand
GATGCCAATCTGGCCATTCCGCGCCCGCAGCGCGTGGCCATTCACGCCGATTTGTTGCGCGGCCAGGATGAGCAACTGCTGGAATGCCGTCGCCGCCGCCTGCCGTAGCTGCACGCCCCCGCCCTGCACCGTCTGGCTGCCCGCGGTATAGCCCTGGTTCGGCGTCAACGAGGTATCGCCCTGCACGAAGGTGATCTGTTGCATGTAGCTCGAGGGGTCCAGGGAGAGTTCCTCGGCCACGATCTGGCTGAGGGCGGTCTGCACGCCCGTGCCCAACTCCACCTTCCCGCAGTAGACGGTGACGCTGTTGTCGGGTGCGATCGCCAGCCAGGAGTCCACCTTGATGGTGTCCCCGGTGGCGGTGCTTGCCTGCGCCGGATCGGCTCCGGTCAGAGCCCGAACAATGGCTGGGGTAAAACTGAAAGCTACCATCAGGGAGCCCGTCCTGGTAAGAAAGCCCTTGCGCGAGATACTCTTTACTGACATTTAGATCATCCCCTTCGCAAACCGCGCAAGCGTCGCGGGCGTGGCTGTCTGGACAGCCTTGATGAAACGCAGGTGCGCGCCACATCGGCAAAGATAAGGGGTAGGGGTGACCTTATTGGGAGTAACCGTTGGATCCGTAAAGGTGCTGTTGGTGTAGTAATCCTTCACCTCGGCATCGGTGGGAATGGCCAGGTTGCCGGATGTCTGCCGCGCGTGCAGGAATCCGTAGGCACCCATGATCATCGCATTGACGCAGTAGGCACATTGCCCAGCCTGCTGGCTGATGAACGCGCTCTGCAGAGGGTGGGGATTGGCGGTCGTGCCCAGCCCTTCAAGCGAGAGTACCTTCAACGGGACGAACACAGGAACGTGGAACACCGCGTAGAATGCGAAGAGTTTGGCGATCGTCGCCTGGCACGAGCGGGCGGCCAGTCCGAAGTCCGGCAAAAAGACCTCACAGGCCCCGCACTGGCCGAAACCGCAGCCGAACTTCGGACCTTTCAGGCCGAACGGCTGTGGATTCCTCAGCACGTAGAGCAGCGGTACGGAGTCATCGGGCACCGTGATCGTCTGTGGCGCCGCGCCATTGAGAATGATCGTGATCGTGGCGGGGGTGGGCGCTGCCGCAAGGCCGGCGGCGACCGCGCGCTGGTTCATGTGGGTTCTCTCTCTACTGGTAGGTGAGGGCGCCAACTCCTGAAGTGATGGCGGTTAAATACGGAGCGTACGGAAGAGCGCGTTGCGTACAGCCAACTCCTTTCGTTGTCGGGTGGCGAGGCTACCTCGTTTTCATTGGCTTTCGTCGCTCCGGGCAGCACCGGAGACCGTGACGGGTATCCAGATCAACCGCTGGCTCCGGAGCCCAGGTATACGCCAGCCCAAAACACCCGGGCCATCGTTGCCACCTGCGTCGGGTCCATCGGCGGTAGTACCCTATCTGCAGCAGCACTCCCGGAAGGTCCGCCTGCAACTATAGGTCCACCCGTCATCTATTCGAGAAGCGGCAGAGTGCCACCCCGGTGAGCGTGGCCGGGCGGCCCGGAGGCGCGAGCCCCCAGTAGCGGGCCGGAGAAGCTATCGGCGATCTGCTCCACTATGGTCCAGCTGGCGTCGGGAACCGCATCGTGGAAGGCCGCCAGAAGTTCGGGGAGGTCCACCCACGCTGGCGTCATGGCCGCGATCGAGGCGGCTACCGGCCAGCTGTACCGGACGTGGTCCGTAGGTCGATCCGAGACGGGTGACGCCAGCACGGTGCCGAGAGCCGTAGGATTGCCCGTGTTACAAGCCCCGTCTCCCGCGCACCGTACCAGATCTGCGGTGATGGCGGTACGGCGTGCCCGCCGGGACGGTGTCACTCGGGACGTCGCGTCCATGTGCTCCTTACGTGCGCTCGCCGCTCCAACCCGCAACGCCATAACCCGTTGCGATCGTGAAGGGCAACGGGAATAGTGTGGACTAGTTCAGACGCCACGGCAATGCGAAAAGCACATCTCCTGGCACAGTTACAGGCACGTCTTTTCGCGAGGAGACTGGCCATGCGCGTTCTTCCTGTGCTACCCTGCCCCCTGACTTATTGCCGCGGACTGCGGAGAACCGGGGGTTGATGACGCCATCGCCGCATCCTTTCGGCACCATGCTCCGGAGCTTGCGCTCCGCTGCCGGCCTGACTCAGGAGGCGCTCGCGGCACGCGGGCACATGAGCAAGCGTGGCGTCCAGGACCTGGAGCTGGGCGTCAGCA
>JBBRHB010000788.1:0-2240 GCA_038223355.1 Chloroflexales bacterium | reverse complement strand
TGTACGCGAAACACTAAAACTGCTTCCGGACAAGCTGGACGAGTGTTTAGTTGTGCGCATTTATCGTCAGGTGGCGACGCTGGGCCGGATTCACCCTTCTGAAGTGCCACTCAGAGCTGCGTGATTGGCGTAGGTATTGATTTGTGGGATAGGATTATAGCTTTCGGCCATTTTTGCTTCAACAAGAGCAACCATTCCCCACTTGGACAGAGGCTCCGCATTAAGAGTTCACGCAAGCTTTCATCGGTTCCCTCACACTAGAAAGGGGGTACGAGAGAAAGGCGGCACGAGCCCAGCTTCTTGCACTTAGCCGGTCCTGTGGACCTGTCAGAACGCTGAACCAGCAGCGTACTGTTTTGGACTAGGCGGCAAGTGCAAGATTTCTGGGTTGCGCTACCTTATTTAGTTTGAAAGGAGGGTCCCTATGCTGCGTTCCAAGAACCTGAAAGATGTCAGTCCCGGACTATCGTTCAGTAAAACCACGCGGGATGCTGGATTGCCCGAGAAACTCAACAATGGGCCGAACGAAAAAGCAGAGACAAAACACGATTCGGTAGGTGGCATCCTCAGTATCGTCTATTTGCTGCTTATGCTTGCCTTCTTTAGCTGGCAATTGTTCGATACCTGGATTGGGGCGCACACATTGCTCGGCTTGTTCGGCTACAGTCTGACGCGTCTCAACACGCCTACCTTCCATCTTGTTGCCTTTACGATGATTGGCGGTGCACTCGGTGCCATTGTTAATGGGATCCGTAGCTTTCTTGTCTATAGTAATGGCTTTGCTGCACGGTATACATGGAAGTACATCACGGCTCCTTGGATGGGTGGTGTGCTGGCGCTCCTCGTGTATGCCCTGATCCATAGCAGCACGGCAGTATTTAGCGGAAGTACTACAACAGATGTCGGAAATGCTCAACTCCTGGCGAACTTCGCTGCTGCAGCACTCGCAGGCTATGGCTCACGAGATGTCTTCATCTGGCTAGATGCACAAGTTGAAAAGTTGTTCAAAGTACCGCAAGGCGTTCCAAATGTGATAGGCAAACCCGAAGAGCCAGCAACGGATACGCTACACGATCACAACTTGGCGAAAGGCGTAACTATCAATGTGCCACGGAAGAACGGTGAGGTAGACGGGACAGTGGTAGCGCAATCACCATCCCCAAACGAAATAACCACCCGCGACGCGGATGTCGATATAACCGTTGCTAAAAGCGTGTCAGGCAAAGGAGGTATGACGCTCTCACAGGATCCACCCTCAGCTAACGGTGTGACACCGCCCGATGGAGCTAAACGCGCCTAGTAGGAGTTGAGACACGTCCGCTTCTGAGCGAGCAGGCCGTCGCTATGGTAAAGAGCGAACTGGTACAAGAGTACTGTGGCCTAAATATAGTCGAATAGCTTTACCAGTAACGGATGAATATCTGTAACGTGGTATTCACCTAACAGGAGTTTCCCATGCCACTCACGAACATTGACCGGACGACCTGGGATACGACGCGATTCCGGCCAGTCAATAATGGCTACTGGAGCCGCGCCGATTTCGGCGGTGCACTGCCCAGCCGCATTGTTGTCCACACCACCGATGGTATCCTTGGTAGTACCTTCGCAGGCGAATGCCGCTATCTCAGTGACGCAGCACACGAACAAGACCCAAATAACCAGGTCTGTGCCCATTACATGATCGGCAAGCAGGGCCAGTGTGCCCGGCTGCTCGATCCAAAGCTGTTCATCGCATGGGCAGTCGGCAGATGCATTGATGGTTGGTCTAACATCAATACGATCAGTATCGAATGCCATCTGACGACGGGCGAAAACTGGACGCCTGAGATGCGCGCCACGCTAGAGAGCCTGATCCTCGAACTCGCTGACATCTATCCTATCCCCGACCTGTGCGTAGATATAGAGACTCATCGTCACATCGCGCTACCCGCCGGTCGCAAACAGGATCCAGTCATGTGGAGCGATAACGATTTTGATATATGGCGAGCCAATCTGGCTCTAGAACACGTACCCGCGTAAGGATCATGCGGCACTCCCGCCCCTTGATTACGGTCGTGACAGTAATGATCGGTCATCATCGACCGCCGCAGCATGCTGCGGCGGTCCTGAAGTTTGGCCCTTTGGAAGGGAGGGCGTTGCAAAACCGACCGCCAGCGGGTAGGCTGTGGAAGTTGAGAACCTAGCCACCCACGGGAGGTCGTCCATGGAGCATACCACACCAGCGGAGCCCTTTCCATCCC
>JBBRHB010000787.1:0-2249 GCA_038223355.1 Chloroflexales bacterium | reverse complement strand
CCCATACGCACTAAGCTAAGGCATATTCAGTCACGGCTATCAGGAGTTGAAAGGTCGTGGGCTGTTTCTTGCGGCGCTCCATCCGGCAGCCAGTACGCATGCAGCGGATGATGGTCTCCAACGTTTCCGTGATGCGCTCGTGGCTCCAGAAGCTTGTGGCAAGCTGCAGCGCATATTTGGCCACGGTCTTGGTCGCTTTCACCAGACTGCGGTCGGGATAGCCCCACAGATCAATCAGCGCCACCCAATGCTGGATAAGCATCGCCAGCAGCTTGGCATAGACGTCACACAAGACCCGCCACGGCTTGCGACTGCGCGACTCGTCGATGTGGCCATGGCTTTTCCATAATTTGAACACCAGTTCAATCTGCCAAACACACTACACCTGAAAACATACAGTTGACAACCAGCCTCCCCGCGCCCATCATAGGGCTCACGGGGCTACTGAATCTCTTGGATGTTGTTGGGAAACTCCAAGCGATTCACACCACGCCAAGAGACGGAGGTATGTCGCCATGTTCGACCAATCGACCGTTGCTGTCCCCCCCCGCTCCAGAACGGCCAGCCACCGTCGCTCTGGACCCAGCTTCCCCAACCGAACCGGCACCAACTGCTGTCGCTCTTGAGTCAGTTGCTGGAGCGGCAACTCCTGCTATTCCCAGCGATCAACGAGGAGGACACCCATGAATCGGACCTCTGTACCACGGCCTGCTCGGCAACTGGCCGCACCCCCGGTCCTGACCGTGCGCACTGAGAAGATTCAAGCGTGGCACCAGGACCGCCTGGCGATGGTCTACGTGCGACAATCGACCCCGCAACAAGTGCTTGACCATCAGGAGTCAACCCGACTCCAATATGAATTGGTGGTACGCGCTCAGGACCTGGGCTGGGCCGCTGATCGGGTGGTTGTTATTGACGACGATTTAGGCAAGTCGGGGGCCCACGCGGAAGGCCGCATCGGCTTTCAGCGTCTCGTCTCCGAAGTCAGCCTCGACCATGTCGGGCTGATCCTGGGGATCGAGATCTCGCGGCTGGCTCGCTCATGCAAGGATTGGCACCAATTACTGGAGATCTGTGCCCTCTTTCGCACCCTGATCGCCGATTCGGATGGCATCTACGATCCGGCGCACTACAATGATCGTCTGTTGTTGGGCCTCAAGGGCACCATGAGCGAGGCTGAGTTACATATCCTCAAGCAGCGCATGCAGCAGGGTCGTCTCAGCAAGGCGCGCCGCGGCGAGTTGGGTGTCCCACTCCCAACCGGCTATGTTCGCCGTGCCTCCGGTGAGGTCACGTTCGACCCGGACGAGCAGGTGCAACACGTCGTGCGCCTCATCTTGCGCAAGTTTGAGGAACTCGGCACGCTCAACGCCGTGCTGCAGTATCTCGTCCGCCACCACATCCAGGTGGGGATGCGCGTCCGGACTGGATTGGCGAAAGGCGACCTGGAATGGCACCGTCCCAACCGCATGACGCTCCAGAATCTGCTCAAGAATCCGCTGTATGCGGGCGCCTACGCCTACGGTCGCCGCCAAGTCGACCCCCGCAAACAGCATCCCGGTCGTCCCAGCACCGGTCGCGTCGTCACCGAGCCGGCGGCGTGGTTTGTCCTGCTCCAGGATCGGTTCCCAGCCTACATCGCGTGGGAGCAGTACGAGCACAACCTGGCGCGGCTCAAAGCCAATCGCTCCCTAGCGGACGAAGTTGGTGCCCCGCGCCACGGGCCGTCCCTCCTCGCTGGTCTGCTCATCTGTGCCAGGTGTGGCTGTCGCATGACGGTGCGGTACAGTGGCGTAGCACATCGCCATACCTATCATTGCACCCGACAACTCATCGACTATGGCGGTTCGATCTGCCAATCCCTAGCTGGACCACCCCTTGATCTGTTCGTGCGTACGCAGGTGCTCGCGGCGCTAGAACCCGCCGCGCTCGAGTTGTCGTTGGAGGCTGCAACACATCTCGAGCGGGAACGGGCCGATCTGGACCGCTGGTGGCAGCAGCGCATGGAGCGGGCAGCGTACGAAGCAGCGCGCGCAGGACGGCAGTACCGCGTGGCTGAGCCCGAGAACCGCTTAGTTGTGCGGCAGTTAGAACGGGAATGGGAGGAGCGTCTCGCCGCGCAGCAGCAGGTGACGGAGGACTACGATCGGTTCCGACGTGCGCAACCCCGCCTGCTGTCAGCGGCCGAGCGCGCAGCCATTCGTCAACTCGCCACCGATATTCCTGCGTTGTGGGATGCACCGACGACG
>JBBRHB010000786.1:0-2255 GCA_038223355.1 Chloroflexales bacterium | reverse complement strand
GACCGTACCCGTTGGAAGCTCGGTCATCATTTGTTGCCTCCTGCACAAGTAATCTCGCCTCGTTCCTCTCTAGGTGCGAAAGCTCCACATCGTCCGCACTGGTGGGAACCACCTGCGGACGTCTGTGTCCCCATAGCCGCTCCTGCACTTGTGTATCTACGCGGCACCTCAAGCATACAGTCAACGGCCTCAAGATTCGTAGGTGAGCCTGGGGCGCCAGTGTATCGGCACCTCGCCCGAGGTGGCCTCTTGTCCAGGTATTGTACACCTTGCGCCTCGGCAACGAATCGCCGGGATGCGGAGGACAACGAAGCCTATGGGTCGTCATCACCGTACCACAAGGGTTGCCTCAGAATTCGATGCCAAGACAGCGCACGAAGCCCGTTGTCGAATCTCATCGAGATGGACCCAGCGCAGCTGTGATGAGCTGCTGTTCCGGATAGCGGTTGCCAGAACGGCATGTGTTCCCTAAAGCACAGCCACCGTGTGCCGCTCGTAGCAGCAGCACGCGGTGCGCTCCAGCATACTAGCTAAAACCTCAATGGTAACCTGGTACAGGTAGACCGGGAGGACAGACATCGACAGCCCGGGCAAACGACAGTCATCTCGTCATCCGGTATCGTGAGGGAAGGTAGCGTACAATCGTCAGCCCATCTTAGGGCATAATGCGCCGTCTCTCCTTTCCCTGACTGCGATCCCGGTTCGCCACACGAACGCTAAAGGAGCACGCCATGGCCGACCTGCTCGTCATGTACAACCATCCAAGCGATCCTATCACCTTCGACCGGCACTACCAGACCACACATACCGCACTCGTGAAACGGATCCCTGGGCTGCGTGCCTTCATCACCAGTCACGGGGCGATTGCGACACCACAGGGGCGAGCCCCCTACCACCTCATTGCGCGCCTGGAGTTCGCTTCGATGGCCGACCTCCAGGCGGGGGTCAGTTCGCCCGAGGGGCAAGCAGCCGTAGCTGATCTGAGCACGTTTGCTCACGCCGGTGCGGATATCGTGATGTTCGAGACATGTGAGACCTGAATGACCATCGTGGCACGTCGCCAATGGCAATCAGCGCCATGGGTTGCGTCACTAGCCATAGCCCAGTTCTTCCAACTGACGTAAAGATGGAGTTGATCATGAAAGTAACGATTGAGCCGCCGGTCGAGGTATCGATGCCGTGGGACACGGATCATGCGACGAGGATGCATCCGGCGCTAGTCACCGCACTATTGCATGAGTCGGTTCCGATACTGCGTCACATCGACTTCACCATCCTAGAAACGGGAGTTGGATATGCCCGTGCTTTACTGCCGCTAAACCGGGAGTCTACTAATCAACATGGCACGCATGGGGCCGGACTAATGACGGTTGCGGCTGATTATACAGGCGGAATTGCGCTTGCCACGTTGCTGCATGGCACGCCCATCATTGGCGTGCATCCACAACCTTCCGACAGTGGAGCAGCTTTGTGGGCGACGAGCCTAACGGTCGCGTACAAAGCGCCCAGTGCCGGTGACCTGACCATCACTGCCACGATTGCCCCGCAGGAGCATGACCGCATTCGTCGGCAATATCGCCAAGGGCAGGCGACGCGTGAGTGCATCGAGATGACACTGGTGGCCGAGGGAGTGATTGTGGCAACAGCTACTGCCGGCTATTACTTGCGCCAGGCCCGGGAACTAAAGCCGCGGACCCCCACGGCACGACTAAATACACTTTTTAGGCACCGGCTTAAATCGTCGGCCCGCCTTATCGCTGGGCTCAGGGCCACCGAGAATACTATGCCAACACCGCTCTATACCGATCCATATGCCCCGCTCGCTGCGGGACAGCACGGACGACTACTCGCCGAACGGTTCATCGAGTACGTCCCGCAACTACGCGAAATGGTGGCCGCACGTACGCGTGATATCGATGATTTTATTGCCCAGGCTTTGGAAGAGGGCGTGCGTCAGTTCGTGCTGGTTGGAGTCGGGCTGGATTTTCGACCGTTCCGGCTGTTTAGGGAATACCCCGACGTTGCCGTCTTCGAACTCGATCTTCCAGATATGTTACTAGAGCGAGAAAAGGTCATCAGCAACGTGCTCACGCTTCCGCAAATTTCCCGTCGCATGATCGGAATCAACCTCGAACTGCAAGATGTCGCTGACGTTCTCGCAGCAGAGGCAGACTACCAATCAACGGTGCCTACCGTCGTCATCTTCGAAGGGATGTCGATGTACTTCGATCCCGACCGAATTGAAGCACTCTTTA
>JBBRHB010000785.1:0-2271 GCA_038223355.1 Chloroflexales bacterium | reverse complement strand
GCTTCCACGACCTGCTCCTCGCCATGTCATTCGATGATCCGGACGTCAGACCACTAATGGAGCTCGAAGGCGTGACGGCCTGGCAGGACGGCCGCGTCGAGGGCTATCGTGCCCTGGATCGTGCGGTAGATCAGGCCGGTTTCTACGATGGGCGCGGCAAGATTACCGAAGGAAATTATCATTACTGATTGACAGCCCAGGAGCGGGAAGCACTTGTTCCTTGTTCGTGTGATAATGCTCTCTACGCCATATCGGGCAGTGAGCGAGGTGGTCATGCGAGCACGGCAGCGTTGGTTCATCCCGCTCCTTCTGTTGCTGTCGGCGTGTACGCTGGCAGGACCGGGCCGGCCGGCTCCGCAAGCGGCATCCGCAGTACCTCCCGTGCTCCTGCGACCACCGGTCGCCTCTGCTATAGTCGCGCAATCGCCATCACCATCACCTGCCATAAGTGCGTCTCCCTCAATCAACCTCGATGCCCCCACTCAGACCCGCATCGCTCAGGCGAAGCGGGTCGTCTTTGTCGTCCCGTTTTCCCATTGGGATACCGACTGGCATGATACCTTCACGGCTTACGCCGCAGCTGCCGACCGCAATATTCTGGATGCGATCCGCCTGGCGAAGGCTGACGTGCGCTTTCGCTACACCTTTGAGCAGGTGTTGTTTGTGCAACACTTTTGGGAGACGCATCCGGAGTCGCATGCCGATCTCGTCGCACTCGTGCACACGCGGCAATTGACCTTTGCCTGGGCCGGCATCACTCAACCGGAGACGAGCCTCGCCGCCCCTGCCGTGCAGGTGCGTAACCTCCAGTTGGGCCAGGACTGGATCGTGCAGACCTTTGGGGCAGCGTATCTGCCGCATACCGCCTGGCAATCGGATGCCTTCGGCAATAATGCGGCCCTCCCGATCTTTCTGGCCCAGTCGGCGATTAAGTATCTTTTCATTGGCCGCTGGCAGCATCGTTGTGATCCCGACTATGATCCCTGCTCGCCGCTCCCGCATCTCTTCCAGTGGCACAGCCCTGCCGCACCCGCACAGCATGTGCTGGTAGCCTACCAATCCTACTCCCAGGCCTTTGGAACCATCGAGCGAGTAACAGGCGAAGCCGAGCAGATCAGCGACCTGCGCAAGTCCGTTGCCGGCCTAGCTGCACGAACGGACTCGAAATATCTGTTTCTGCCTCTGGGCGATGATTTCTGGAGTCCGCTGCCGAATCTGCCTGAGCTGGTTGATCACTGGAATGCCGCCGACCCGCAGACGCTTGCCGTTATCGCCGATCCCGAAACTGCGTTTGACTACTTGGCGACCCAGACGCTGCCCACGATCACGACCGATTTGAACCCCATTTGGCAGGCGTTTTATGCGACGCGGCCCGCTGCCAAGATCGCGGACAAGGAAAGCGAGGCCTACCTGACGGCGGCCGACAAGTTCGGCACGCTGTTAAATACACGGGGTGGTACTCAGACCGCGCAATCAACCGCCTGGTACACCGCGACTGTCAACGCGCACTACGACAATGTCGGTGCGGTCAGCTACGACCGGGTCTGGGAAGCGAGCCAACGGCCGCGCTTTGAGCAAACCGTCTCGACCGCTGCCGCTGACCTGTCACGCACGCTGGCGCAGATCGCCGGTCGTGTGCCGGCTCCGTTGGTCGTTTTCAATCCCTTGTCGTGGCCGCAATCGGGTGTGGTTGAGATCCAGGGCACCCTGCCCGCGCCCGTGCAACGGCTTGGTCCCGATCACATGGCCTTCTGGGTCGATAACGTGCCACCCATTGGGTACCTCGCTCCGCCTGTCGGTAGCAACCAGCCGCTCGAGCACCCGGCGACCATTACGCAGTCCGGGCAGCAGCTGACACTCGGCAACGGCCTCGTGGAGTTGACGCTCGACGGTACGCATGGTGGCACCTTCTCGAACCTTGCACTCCCCGGTGGGCCGCCATTGCTGAAGAGCTTCGGTGATGATGTTACCTATTTCAATGACCACGGCGACGTGTATGGCGCGTTCTTCGGCGCGGAACGCGCGCGCGAAAGCAGCGGACCGGCCACAATAACCATCCTCGCATCGGGGCCGCTCATTGCACGAGCACAGGTGGTCTTCAATCTGGGGGGCCAGCCGATCACCAAGACCGTCACTCTCCAGGCGAATAGCCCGCAGATCGACGTCGTCCTATCCATTGCGAACCTGCCCGAAACAACGGCGCTCGTCCAGGTGCCAACAACGCGTAGCAGCCCAAACCGCACCGACGATCTCGGTTTCGCCGCGTTCGAG
>JBBRHB010000784.1:0-2283 GCA_038223355.1 Chloroflexales bacterium | reverse complement strand
AATACCATAAGAGTCCGGGAAGTAGACCGAGTTGCAAGCTCATTATTACCACAGTACTACCTCGGCATCTAGTATTGTGTGACGTTTGACGCGCCCCACCCACTGCGGTACGATTTGATGCAACGAGGTGGTGCCGCAACTGGTCGCTTCGATGAGGAGGCAGGCTTTTGATCCCCGAAACTATGCGCGCCGTCGTCAAAGCTGAACCGAAGGCCGGTGCTGAACTGAAGACAGTCCCGGTGCCTGGCATTGGCCTGCGCGATGTGTTAGTCAAGGTCCGGGCGACCACCATTTGTGGCACCGATCTTCATATTTACCGTTGGGATAAGTGGGCGCAAAGCCGCATCAATCCTCCCATGGTCTTCGGCCACGAGTTCTCCGGCGATGTCGTCGCTGTCGGCGAGGAAGTCACAACCGTCAAAGTGGGTGACTTCGTCTCGGGGGAAACGCATATTATCTGCGGCCATTGCTATCCGTGCCGCACCGGACAATTCCATATCTGCCGCAACGTCAAGATCATCGGTGTTGATCGGCCTGGCTGTTTTGCTGAATATGTTGCTTTGCCGGCCACGAACGCCTGGTGCAACGATCCTAAGATGGATCCGGCTATCGCTGCCGCACAAGAGCCGTTTGGCAACGCTGTTCATACTGCGCTCTCAACCGATCTTGCCACCAAAACGGTGTTGATCACGGGTTGTGGCCCGATTGGCCTGTTTGCGATTGGCATTGCGCAGGCTGCCGGTGCCCAGCGCATTTTTGCAACCGATATTAGCCAGCGCCGCCTCGATCTTGCCCGCCAGATGGGTGCCACCGATCCGCTCGACTCGAATGGTGATGTCGTCGCGGCGATCATGACGGCCACCGCCGGTGCCGGGGTCGATGTCCTGCTGGAAATGTCCGGTCACCCCGTTGCTATTAATCAGGGCTTCTCGGCCTTGCGCTATGGTGGCTATGCGGCACTACTGGGCTTGCCGGGTCGTCCGATCAACAACTTTGACCTAGCTAACCATATCGTTTTTAAGGGTGCCACAATCTATGGCGTCTCAGGCCGCAAGATGTATGAAACGTGGTATCAGACGAGTGCGCTGTTAGGCAGTGGTAAGGTCAATATCGATCCGATCATCTCGCACCGCTTACCGCTGGAGGCCTTTGAGCAAGCCTTCGAAATGATGCTGACGGGCGATGCCGCCAAAGTTGCGCTATTTCCCGCCGGAGCGTAGCCCCAGCTTTACAGATTAAGGACTACCTATGCCCGAACCATTAAGCAAGGTTGTAGAAAGCCAACTGGCCGAGCTCCGTGCTTCCGGCTTGTACCGCACCCTACGCATTCTGACCGGTGAGCAACTGCCACGCTCCGTGATCGATGGCAAGACCGTCATTAATCTGTCATCGAATAATTATCTCGGGCTAGCCACGCATCCTAAGCTCAAGGCCACTGCGAAGGAAGCCATTGACCGCTATGGCGTTGGATCAGGAGCGGTTCGCACGATCATTGGCACCATGGAGATTCACGAAGAGCTTGAGGCGAAGCTAGCGCATTTTAAACATACGCCGTCAGTACTGGTCTTACAATCCGGCTTCACGGCCAATGCTGCTGTGCTGGGACCGATCCTAGAAGATGGCGATCTCGTCATCTCCGATGCTCTTAACCACGCCTCGATTATCGACGGTATCCGGCTCACCAAAGCGGCGCGTAAGGTCTACAAGCACTACGATATGGACGACTTAGAGCGCGTCTTAGAAGAAACCAAAGCACAGAACTATCGCCTGATCTTGATCGTGACGGATGGCGTTTTTTCAATGGATGGCGACATCGCGCCGCTACCACGTATTGCGGCGCTGGCACAGGCCTATGGCGCAGCAACCATGGTCGATGACGCACATGCCTCAGGCGTGTTGGGCGACCACGGGCGAGGCACCGTCTCGCATTATAAGCTCGACGGTCAATGGGACATCCAGGTCGGAACGTTGTCGAAAGCGGTCGGCTCGGTCGGCGGCTACGTAGCCTGTGCCGAACCGTTGCGTCGCCTCATGGAGCATCGCGCGCGACCATTCCTGTTTTCAACCTCTCATCCGCCCTCGGTGACCGCGACCTGCATCGCAGCCGTCGATTTGCTCGAAAGTGACGAGGGACAGCAGCTCATCGACCGGCTGTGGTCGAATACCCGCTTCTTCAAGCAAGGGCTGACCGACCTGGGCTTCAACACAGGTATCTCCGAAACACCCATCACGCCGGTGATCGTGGGTGAAGGAGCGCGCGCAATGCAGTTCTCAGACCGGTTG
>JBBRHB010000783.1:0-2287 GCA_038223355.1 Chloroflexales bacterium | reverse complement strand
CGGATCGGGCGACTGCTGGATGGCCTGGCAGCGCAAACGACACGTTGCTTTGATACGCTGGTATTAAATGATCATTCCAGCGATGCAACCGCTGCCGTTGTATTGGGCTATACCGGGCGGATCCCGGGGCTTCACGTGGTGGAAGGCGCAGATCTGGCGGTGGGATGGGCCGGGAAGTGCTGGGCCTGCTGGCAAGCCGCACAGTCTGCAGCGGCACCCTGGCTGCTGTTCCTTGATGCTGATACCGCACCGGCTCCAGCGTTGATCACGACACTGATGCAGTATGCCACGCGCGAGGAGCTTGACCTGCTGACGCTGCTGCCGTTTCTTGAGCTCGGCACTTTTTGGGAGCGGGTCTTATTGCCGGCCTTCGTCGGTTTGATCCAAGCGGCCTTTCCGCTCGAGCTCGTCAACGACCCACACTCACCGGTAGCGTTGGCGAACGGCCAGTGCATTCTCATTCGGCGTGAG
This sequence comes from Chloroflexales bacterium, assembly GCA_038223355.1. Lineage (GTDB taxonomy): Bacteria > Chloroflexota > Chloroflexia > Chloroflexales > Kallotenuaceae > JACDGP01. The sequence goes on along the minus strand of JBBRHB010000783.1, from coordinate 1,816 downwards.
GTCTATTTTGCCAGTGGGGGACATCAAGCAGTGCGCGCATCGGTGTTAGAGGACACGGAACTCGGGATACTTGTCAAGCGGCAAGGCTATCGCCTACGGGCAGTTGCCGGTCCCAATTTGATGCGCGTGCGGATGTATACGCGGTGGGGCGAGGTTTCAGAAGGGTTGCGCAAGAATGCCTGGGCCGGCTATGCGGCGGGCGGATGGCGCGCGGCCTGGGGTGGGGTGCAACAGGCGCTCCTAGCATTTATGCCCCTGAATGTGCTGCTGGCCGGTGTATGGCTGCAGTCGCGCGACCGGCGGCGAGGTCGCGAGGTTGCGGTCTGGGGCCTGTTCATGTGGACGATGACCACAGCATATTGGGGATTTATGCTTCGACGAATCCACAAGCTCCATCCGCTGTGGGCGCTCTTGTACCCGCTCGGGACGTTGGGCTATTTCGCACTTGCGGGTTGGGCGTGGCTCACATTGCGCTTCGGGCGTGGTGTCACATGGAAGGGGCGAGTTTATCAATAGCTCTACCTCATCCCGAATCCGGGACAAGTCGATCGTATTAGGCCATGGTCTGGTTGCTGCCTTGATGCTGGTACGACATCCATTGCGTGCGGTTCCTAGAGCACTTTTGGATATGGGTCTTGACCGCTTGTGGCTGCGTCGCACGCCGGGCCTAAGCTTCTGGCGTTTGCTGGGTAGTAGCAGCGGCCTCGCGGCAGGTCCCTGGGATCCCCAACGCTATGGCTTGTTTACGGTATGGGATGATGCCGCAGCTTTGGATGCTTTCGAGGCGAACTCTCGGATTACGCGCCGCTACCGGCGATTGGCAGAAGAGGTTTGGACGGTGCGGCTGGTACCCGTGCGGTGGCATGGAGTATGGGGCGGCAACGATCCTTTCGCCAGGGCGTTGCCCACGGTTGAACTGGCTGGGGGGCCCATGGCGATTCTGACGCGCGCTGCGATTCGACCGCAGTCGGTCAATACGTTCCTCCAAGCCGCTGCCCCAGTCACGGCTGCGCTGGCTTGTCAGCCGGGCTTGATCGCCTCGGTGGGGCTAGGCGAACTCCCGTTGCTCTTTCAGGCGACCTTTAGCTTGTGGCACGACCTACGGAGTGCGCAAGCTTTTGCATATGATCAGCCATTGCATAAAGAGGTCATTCGGCGCACGCGTAGCGAGGGCTGGTATCGTGAAGATCTGTTTGCCCGTTTTCGCCCGACGGCGTCCTATGGGACGTGGGGCGGGCGCGATCCGTTGGCGGGACTGGTGAAGGAGCAGCCAGTAACTCCCTGACGCTGTACCTCAACTAGCCGAATGGCAACAACCGTTTGCCAACGTTGGAGATCATCTACATGAAGGTTTTGAGGGCTTTACGCTACCGTTCGTTTGCACTGTTATGGGGCGGTCAGACAATCTCCTCCATTGGCGACTTCGTGTATCAGATTGCGTTGGTCTGGTGGGTGCTCCGCGTCACAGGCTCGGCCGTGGCGATGGGTACCGTACTGATCTGCGCCAACGCGCCGATGGTCCTGTTCCTTCTCATAGGCGGTGTAGCTGGGGATCGCTTGCCGCGCATTCCTCTGATGCTCGTTTCGGACCTCATGCGAGCAGCGATTGTTGGGCTGGTGGCCACGCTTGCGTTGGCGGGTAGCCTTCGTGTCTGGCAGGTCTGCGTGGCCAGCGTGCTATTCGGCGTGGTCGAGGCCTTCTTCCGACCGGCATATACAGCACTGGTTCCAGAACTCACACCACTTGATGCGCTGCCAAGCGCTAATGCCCTGACGAGCTTGAGCCTGCAGAGCGGTCGTATCATTGGTCCTGCGA
>JBBRHB010000782.1:0-2305 GCA_038223355.1 Chloroflexales bacterium | reverse complement strand
GGCGTCAACCTTGGCTTCATGTCCTTTTTCACCAAGGCCGTCGTCGGCGCACTCAAAGCGTTCCCACTGCTCAACGCCGAAATCGATGGCGATGAGATCATTATCAAACATTACTATGATATCGGGATTGCGGTCGGAGCCGAAGAAGGTCTGGTTGTGCCGGTACTGCGCGATGCCGACCGCAAGGGTTTCGCTGAAATCGAACGTGAGATTGCAGAGCTGGCCCAGCGTGCTCGTAGCAATACCTTGACCATTCCCGAGCTTGTCGGAGGTACCTTCACGATCACTAATGGTGGCGTCTTTGGCTCGCTGCTGTCCACCCCGATTTTGAATACACCACAGGTTGGCATTTTGGGTCTGCACAAAATACAAGAGCGGCCCGTTGCGCTCAACGGGCAGGTCGTGGTCCGTGCGATGATGTACGTGGCACTTTCGTATGATCACCGCATCGTTGATGGTAGTGAGGCGGTGCGCTTTTTAGTCCGGGTCAAAGAGCTGGTCGAAGATCCCGAAGCCCTCTTGCTGGAAGGATAAAAGGCGGCGCTCAACCGCCTTACTCGGTTCGCACCTCTGCTGCTGCTACCGGCTCTTCCTCACGCCGGAACTGACTCATATACAAATCATAGTAGGCCCCATGTTGTGCAAGCAACTCAGTGTGGGTGCCGCGCTCGACGATCTGGCCTGCTTGCAGCATCATAACTTGGTCGGCATTGCGGATCGTGCTTAAGCGGTGGGCGATAACGAAGCTTGTACGGCCCAGGAGCAGCTTGTCGAAGGCTTTCTGGATCAAGCGCTCGGTTCGTGTATCTACACTTGACGTCGCCTCATCAAAGATCAGGATCTGCGGATTGGCGAGCGCCGCGCGAGCAATCGAGATCAATTGGCGCTGGCCCTGGCTTAGGCCACTGCCACGTTCACCCAAGAGCGTTTGGTAGCCGCGCGGAAGCCGGTCGATAAAGGTATCTGCCGAGGCCAGTTTGGCTGCCGCGATGACTTCCTCGTCGGTGGCTTCGAGCCGCCCATAGCGAATATTATTCATGACGGTATCGGAGAAGAGGAACGAGTCCTGGAGGACGATGCCAATCTGGCGGCGTAGACTAGCCGCTGTCACATTGCGAACGTCAATACCGTCGATTTTCACCGAGCCGGCCGTAACATCATAAAAGCGTGGGATTAGGTTAACGATCGTTGTTTTACCGGCACCGGTCGGTCCTACAATCGCGATGGTCTGGCCTGGAGCAGCATGAAAGTTGAGTCCCTGCAAGACTGGTCGTCTCGGCTCGTACTCGGCGGCAACAGAGTTAAAATCGACCGTGCCGATGATCGGCGGCATTTCGCGCGCCCCCGGACGATCAACCACATCAGCGGTCTCGTCCAACAGCCCAAAGATACGCTCGCCACCGGCAACCGCATTTTGAATATTGGTCCACAATGTTGCGATCTGCTGGATCGGCTGGTTGAAGCGCTGTACGTATTGTAGGAACGTAAAGACTAAGCCCAGGGAAATTACGGTGCCACCAAAGAGCGGCCGGTTGCGTAGGATGGAAAAGCCACCGACCAGCACCACAATTCCTAACGCGATGTAACCGAGCGCCTCAAGTACGGGAGTCAAGGCACTGGTAAAGCTTGCCGCACGAATATTTGCATCACGGTTAGCAGCGTTGGTACGGCGAAAGTTCTCGATGCTTTCGTCTTCGCGGTTAAAGGCTTGGACCTCACGCACGCCCGAAATACTTTCTTGCAAGTCCGCATTGACACTGCCCATCTCACGGCGCGACTCGCGGAAGGCCTTGCGAGCTTGGCCTGAAAAGTAGAACGTTGCCAGGATCATAAATGGGACGACCATCAAGCTGAATAGTGCGTAGACGAAATTGGCTTGGAGCATCTTGAGTGTGATCAAGATGAGGGATAGCATGCCACTGATCACATTGAGCAGGGCGAAGCTAAGCGCCTGCTGGAGTGTGTCGGTGTCATTTGTGATACGGCTCATGATGTTGCCGGCTTCGTGGCTAGCGAAGTAGCCTAACGATAACCGGTGGATCTGCACAAAAAGATCTTCACGGATGCGTCGTAGCACTCGCTGGCCGGTCCAGTTCATCGCGAAAAAAGCCAGACCATTCAAGACCGAGCTGGTAACGAATAGTCCGACCAAGACGAGGACCAATCCACCGAGACCCGCGAGGCGCGTGTCGACCGATGCATTGGCTGTGATCGTCGTATAGGTACAATTGGCAGGCCGGGGGAACAAATAACAATCGACCGCTTGGCCAATATAGCCGGGTGCTCTGATTTGCGTCCAAGTCGC
>JBBRHB010000781.1:0-2305 GCA_038223355.1 Chloroflexales bacterium | reverse complement strand
GGTCGTCCCGCGCCGCACTGGTACGTGGCCCCGGCGCTTTCGCTGCTGTCGGCTGGCTAGATGCCACGGAAGCATAGCCTCTAATCGCTTTGTGCATCCCCGCATTCAAGAGGGATGCGTATGGTGGCCAGCACAGGTGGGGTGGGTCTCGCTCACGAGCGTGCTCTCCTCATTCAGTGTGTTCGACTTACGCGAGCCCAAGCACCATTTTCACCAATTGGACCCCGATGTCGTCGGCACCCGAGCTTTCCACGTTGCTCAGCACGACGACAGTGATGCCCTCCCGTGGAAGGAATGCGTTCATCGCCTTATAGCCTGGGACCTCGCCATTGTGCCAGACAACGACGTGGCCGCCGATCGTGCCGTTCGACCAGCCGTAGCCATACGCTATCTGGTCGAAACCGAGACAGGAACCGCCGCCTGCTGTGCATATGGTGGCGTGAGCGGCAAACATGTCCGCAGTCGAGGCTTTGGAAATCAACGCATCATTGGCCAGCGCCTGGTCCCAGTGCCAGAGGTCCGTCACGGTCGAATAGAGGGTTCCCGCGCCAAAGAACCATGACATGTCGACGTACGGCGCCGGGGCAGCCCACGTGCTATAGCCAAGGGCATGCTGGCGCGGGTCGGGATGGTTCTTGTCGGATCCGGTGTGCTGCAGTAGCAACGGATTGAAGATGTGCTGCTGCAAGTAGGCGGTGTAGGGCTCTCGGGCCACCTGCTCGACGATATATGCCAGCAGGAAGAAGTTTGAATTGCTGTATTCGTAGTGCGCGCCTGGAGCGAAGTCCAAAGGATGAGACTTGAGCAGGCCAATGAAGGAGTCAGGTGTAGTGGGTCTCGACAGCAGCGGACCAAGGGTACCAGAGTTGACGTAGTCATAGATTCCCGATGTGTGGGTCAGCAGCTGTTGCAGCGTGAGCGGTTTCCAGGCAGTGGGGCAATTGGCGATATAGTGGCATAGATGGTCGTGGATGGACAGCTTGCGTGCCTCTTGCAACTGCAAGATACTCATGGCCGTGAATTGCTTGCTGACAGAGCCGATGCGGAACTCTGTGTTGATGGTGTTCTGCACGCTGTGCGCAACGTCCGCAAATCCATAGCCTTTGCCCAGGATGACCCTGCCGTGCAGGGCCACGAGGACCGAGCCGGAGAAGGTGTGGTCACGCGACAGCCGAGTCAGGAGGGCATCAAGTGCCGCCGCTTTGTCAGTCGGGCTGCTCGACGCCTTGCCAGGCGTCGTGGCGATCGTGAACTGCCGGTGGGTAAAAAGCAGACCGTCGATGCGATCCCGGCTGTCAAGGTGGATCTGTGCGGTTGCCGACCCATCCTGGAAACGTACCTGGTACGCGCCATGGGGCAAGGCGGCTATGCTCTCATACGGTCCGAATTCCGCTGTAATTTCTGTGATGCTCTGTTGTATCTGGGCCGCACTGACCTGTGCCAGGAACGATGGGGCAAACCATGAGGACGGTATGAACGGCACGCTAAAGAGGTGCGCCAATGCGGCCCGGGGAGTGCTATTTACTGATCCTGCCCCTGTGAGTCCCAGGAAGGTGAGGGCCATATTGTCGATGCGGCCTTTGCCGTCAAGATGTATCTTGGCGCTCGCCGTCCCGTGCTGGAAACGTACCAGATAACTACCATCCGGTGCGGCCGTTACACCCGTGTACGGCCCAAACTCCGTGGCGATACGCGCCGTGATTTGTCGAATCTGGGTCACGCTCAGTTGCGCCAGAAAAGACGAGGCAAACCAGGCGGGCTGGATCGGCGTGACGGTGAGTAAGCGAACCAGCGCTGCCTGGGGAGTAATGCTAGCCGCTTGCGCGGAGCTGGTGGTCATCACCCCAGCGAAAACAAGGATGGCCGCGGCCACCAGCCGCATGAACAGGTTGGACCGACGCGATGTACGGGACATGATTCTTCCTCCTAAAGTACCTTCAGTTCAACGCGATCGCGCAGCGTTTCAGCGTCTGCTATTCGGCACCTCTGCCTGGTCGTGCGGCACGCAAGTGACCGAGAGCAAGGGCGTGCCCAGGTCACGTACTTTTCGTAGCACGCCATGCAACGCGGCCTGGTCGGTGACTGGTCCGGTGAGCAGTGTGTCGCCGTTGTCTTCTCGCGTCATGGCCAGAGCTTCGAACCAGGCGGCCCAACGGTCATCAAGGTGCCCCTTGATGCGAATCTCGTACAGCGCGGGCTCGTCATTCCCCTTTGTAGGTGCGTGTGTTTCACTCATGCCGTCGCTTCGATGATCAAATTCACGGTTCTGTCCCCTCATTTCGTTAACTAATACCAAGCGATCCGA
>JBBRHB010000780.1:0-2322 GCA_038223355.1 Chloroflexales bacterium | reverse complement strand
CGGCGAATGGTGATACGCTCCAACGACGCATTGAGTTGCGGCCCGCGCCGCCCAGCCGCCAGCCAGAGCCGGTGCAAGCGCCACCTTGGAGCGCGAAGCAGGAGCCTGCACCTGCGACGCCATGGCTAGACGAAGATGATGGCGATGGTGATGAGCCAGCGGTGGGGAGCGCTGTGGCAGGACCTCCGGTGCCGGCTGATGGAACTGGGGATATGAGTGCACCGTCGCAGACCGCCAGCCTTGCCCCGGCAGCTCGTCCGCCGGCCCCACGACCCCAGCAGGTGGGGCTGGGGCTGACGTCGCCCGCCGAGGTGGCGGCAAATCGCGGGCCGACAAGTTTGCCACCGCTGCGGGTAGTGGGCCAGGTGGCCGAAACCTATGTCGTGGCCGAGGCACCGGATGGGATGTACCTTATTGATCAGCACGCGGCGCATGAGCGCGTGGTCTATGAACGGTTGATGACTGGTCCGGGACAGCAACCACTCGATCAACAACATTTGCTGCTGGCGGCACGTCCGGCGTTGCCACCGGCAGTAGCGACCCTGCTACTGGGCCATATAGACGACCTGCGCCAATGGGGTTTCGTGATTGAGACCGCCGAGAGCGGTTTGGCCGTCACGAGCGTGCCGGCCGGCTTGCTTGAAGCGGAAATCGGACCAGCCTTGCAAGAAATGGCCGAACACTTAAACTCAGGAAATGGCTCGACGCCAGAGGATTGGCGTGAAAAAGTACTAACAACTGTTGCCTGTCACTCGGCGATTCGGGCCGGCCAGACGCTGTCGCATGAGGAAATGCGCCAGCTACTGCAACAGCTGGAGCGCTGTGCTTTCCCGCGCTCGTGTCCCCATGGCCGACCGACGGCGCTGTTGCTGTCGCAGTCCCAGCTTGACCGGCAGTTTGGTCGCAAGGGCTAATTAATAAGGAACCATATGCAACTACTATATCTGAGTCCCGCGCAACTCGAGCTCGATCCGGAAGGCGTACGCGAAGATGCCGGTGATATCACAGGACTGGCGGCTACAATCAAGAAGCAAGGTTTATTACAACCACTGGGGGTCGTGCGACTCAGCGGCGACCGGTATAGGGTGGTCTACGGTGGGCGGCGCCAGCGGGCGGTCGCGCAACTCGGCCTGGAAAAGGTGCCGTGTATTGTCCTCGATGGCGATGATCCCGACTTGCTCACGCAGCAATTGATCGAGAACGTGCAACGCCAGGACTTGAATGACCTGGAGAAAGCGCGGGCTTATAAGCGGCTCCGCGACCAAATGGTGGCGCAGGACGGCAAGCTGCCCGAGGGCGAGCTTGACGAGCGCAGCGGGCAGGCCGTCGGCGTGGCAGCCAGGACGGTGCGGCGCTATCTGGGACTGCTTGATCTGCCGCCGGAAGTCCACGAGCTCTTACGTGCCGGTGAACTGACCGTTACGCAGGCCCAGCACCTACGCCGTATCAACAGCGCGAAAACCCAAGTCGAACTGGCTCGGCTGGTGGCTGACGAGGATCTATCAGCAGGCGAGGTATCACAGCTCGCCAACTATTTTGCCGCCAACCCCAACTTAAACGTTGATACAGCGCTGCAGGCCCTGGCTAATGGGGCGGAACTACGTACGACGCCCACGCGCGAGGTTGTTAACGACGCCGTCCATAAAGGCGGTGCCGCAGCCAAAGCCGATGGGAATGATGCTGATTTATGGGACGATGAGCCTGACACGGACGATCCGGCGCAGGCCGAGCGCGACCGCGCCTTTGCCGCCTTTGAGACAGCGGAGGCGGCCAAAACCAAGAGCCGCGTCTTCCGTATTAAATCGCTGGATCAGATGGTCGATGAGGCCGAGCGTTTGTCGCGCGCCTATCACGAGGGCGATCTCAAAAAATGGGCGGCGCAAGATGAAGGGGCGGCCTTCAAGTTGCGTCTGCTGCTCAAGCAGTTGCGCGCGCTGGCGCAGGCCATCGAAGAAATGACCGGCAGCACAGACGAGGCCTAACGTCCAGTGCTACTGTGGTTCATCGCGCGACCCCAGTTGGCTGGTTAGTCCGCCATCGACATAGATCACCTGGCCGGTAATGTAGCTGGCTTCGTCGGATGCCAAAAAGGCGATCATGGCAGCAATGTTGGTCGGGAGGCCAAAGCGTTGAATTGGAATGCGTCGCACAAACGCCGCGACTTGTTCACCGACGGGCTGTTCCCAGCCGCGAGTGTAAATCGCGCCGGGTGCAACCGCGTTAACGCGAATACCAGCATCCGCCAGCTCTAGTGCCATGGAGCGGGTCATGGCATCGATCGCTCCTTTGGTCACGTCATAGGGCAGCCCGCGCCAGTGCGCT
>JBBRHB010000779.1:0-2328 GCA_038223355.1 Chloroflexales bacterium | reverse complement strand
GGAGTACTTTCGGGCTGTTGGGTATCCGCCGGACCCGCGCGTGGACGAAGCCATTGATTTGCTCCGATCCAAGCAGCAGCCTGACGGCACGTGGGTCCTGGAGAACACCCATCCCGGCGCGGCCCACTTCGCGCTCGACGACGGCGATGGTCGGCCCAGTCGGTGGAACACGCTCCGCGCCTTCCGGGTGTTGGACTGGTATTCAGCATAAGACGAACGCAGACGCCGTCGGAAGGTGACAGGCAACGAGCCGAACTAGCCTGTTCAGTGTCACGACCTGACAACAGCACGATGGACACTGTCTCCCTGCTGGGTGTTCAGCGTTACTTGATGCCGATTCGGACACGGTAACTCCAGTACCACAGTGCCATCTCCGCTCCCAGGGTCCGTGTGGCAACTGCCTGAAGTGTGTCAAGACCGAACTCATGGGGTGCCACACCGTGCTTGAGCAAGGTCGCAATGCTCCCCTGACTCATCACCAGGCCCACCAGCCGTTCGGCATTGCCCCGCTCAATGTGATGCACGACCACCTCTTTCACAAACCGAAACTGCTCGCTCGCCCTCATACGAGCGATGTGCTGCTGTTTGTCCCAGTGCACAATATCCGGTGCAAGCCCATGGGTCGCTAATGCCTGCTCGGCGCGCATCCGACACTGGTCGAACGCCTGCTCAGCTTCCCAGTTCATCGTTGGTGGCCAGTCACAATCATAGGCTGCAAACAAGCCGTCCGGACGGAGGATGCGGCCCACCTCCGCAAAGGTTGCAGTCGGCTCCATCCAATGCAGCGCTTGGGAGCACGTCACTATGTCGGCACAATGATCTGGCAGGTTGGTCTGGGATGACAATCCAGCGTGATACCGCACATTGCCCATGGCTGAGCTCGCCTGCTCGGCCTCACGACGCATGTCATCGTTCGGTTCAATGCCTGTCACAGCGGCAGCGTGCTCTGCCCAGAGCCTGGTTGAGAGCCCCGTGCCGCTACCGAGGTCTACAACGAGGTGGGGGGGTGCGCTCCCAGCAAGTTGCGTGAGGAGCTCTACGACGACGAGCGGCGGCTGAGGGCGATAGCTGTTATAGCGGGCGGCAAAGCCACTAAAGCGTTCGACATTCGCAGACTGATACGGCGGTGTTGACATCCTTTTCTCCTGCTCATAGCGACGGCTGGCTTCATCATCGCTTGTTCCTCGAAGCCAAATTATGCGCCCACCGCGTCGTTTCAGGCAAGCGGTCATTATAGTGAGTTTGGGTTGCATATACTGTTATCATCATCCATAGTTCCAAAGCCAAAAGGAAGGATGAGCGATGAACTCGTCAGCTGACGCCAACCACTTGCCCAAGCGTCCATTTGGACAAACTGATCTCCTTGTAACGTCGCTCTGCCTCGGCTGTGCCGAGCTTGGCGATATGCGCGCTACCTTTGCCTACACGGTCTCCGAGGAGCAGGCCCTCGCAACGTTACGGAGTGCTTTCCAGGCACCGATCAACTTCCTCGACACCGCAGCCTCGTATGGTGATGGCGAAAGTGAGCGTCGCATTGGTCTGGCTCTCAAAGAGCGAGGCGGTCTGCCGGCAGGCTACGTATTGGCGACGAAAGCTGATCGGGACCTCAAAACCGGGGACTTCAGCGGTGAGCAGGTAAAACGCTCGGTCGAGCGCAGCCTGCGGCTGTTAGGTCTTGATCGGCTAGAAATTGTGTATCTCCACGATGCCGAGCACACGACGTTCGAGAATGCGATGTCGAAGGGCGGGCCAGTAGAGGTGCTAACCAAGCTGCGGGATGAGGGCGTGATCGGGCACATTGGCGTGGCTGGTGGTCCTATCGACCAAGAGATCCAATACGTGGAAACCGGTGCCTTCGATGCCGTCATTACGCACAACCGCTACACGCTCCTCAATCGCACGGCTGAACCTCTGCTTGCGCTTGGGGCGAGCAAAGGCATCGCCGTGCTCAACGCGGCACCTTACGGCGGTGGGATGCTCGCAAAAGGCCCCGAGGCGTATGCGCGCTACGCCTACTCAGATGCTCCATACGAGTTGGTTGAGGCGGCACGCAGTATGGCGGCGGCTTGCCAACGCTACGGGGTGCCACTGGCCGCGGCTGCCCTTCAGTTCTCCCTCCGCAATCCGCGTATTACCTCGACCATCGTCGGCACGAGCCGCCCTGAGCGAATCACGCAGACGCTGGAATTAGCCCGTCATCCGATCCCCAACGAACTATGGGCCGAACTCGATACTATTCCTATCCCGTCAGACGACCCGCAAACCAAGAGCAAGCAATAAGCCGAAAAGCAGGAAGGCGACTGTGCTGAAGAGCGGTATTCTAAACCC
>JBBRHB010000778.1:0-2343 GCA_038223355.1 Chloroflexales bacterium | reverse complement strand
GCGTATCCAGGGCGTGGGGCTAGCGGCTTCGTCTGGTCCTTGGTGGGAGCCCGGTAGCGGGAGGGCTGAGGAAAAGGCAGGGTTGGTAACCAGGATCTCGGCCGGTTGCAAGCGCATGAGTTCGGCTTCAAGCTGGGAACGGGCCTGGGGACCATGAAATTCGGCGGCGGCAAATTCGGCGGTCGACACATCACAGTAGGCGAGGCCGAAAGTGCCATGCTCAACGATCACGGCTGCCAGATAGTTATTCGCGTGCTGGTCGAGCAGGTCGAGCTCGACGAGGGTGCCGGGGGTAAAGACGCGGGCGACGGCGCGCTTGATGGTCTTCTTAGTCAGGGAGCCGGCAGGTAGCGGTTCTTCGACCTGCTCGACTAGGACGACGCGGTAGCCGCGCTGTAGCAGACGATGGACAGCGTCGCGGCCATTGGCGAGGGGCACCCCGGTAAAGTCTACGGCTTCTTTGCCGAAGGGGCGCGGCTTGACGCGCAGGTTTAGTTCCGTGCCCAGCAGACGCGCCGTCTCGAAATAGACCTCGAAGAATTCGCCGTTGCGCCAAAGGACGACAGCTCCCGGATGTTGGGCCTGTGTTTGGCGATATTCGCGCAACATGGGAGGGAGGGATGCAAAAGTTTCGGGCTCGGTCATCACGTGTATAGATCGTCTTTCTATGGGTCAGGATCGCGAAGTAATCATAACCGATGGGGGATGCAGACGGGCTAGCCTAACGTGAGGTGCGGCCCGATCTGCATCCCGAGTGAGGCAACAATGATCAGCCAGCTAATGCCCAACAGCTCCCAGCGATAGCGCTGGGTATTTTTGGCATAGGGTTGAAGTTGGGGAAATGGCCAGTGTTCGTCCTGGCGACCCAGTACCCAATCTAGGAGATCGAGTACGCCGGTGTACAGCATCCCGACCGCTGTGCCGATCAAGGTGACGGACCAGGCCAAACGGTCCAGATTGATGCCGGGGGCGAGTATGTTGCCGCGCACGTTGACGAAGATCGCGGCTGCCAGCCCGCAAAAGACGGCCCAGCACAGGGCATAGCAAACAAGATACAAACGCGTTTGCAAATAATCGTGTGCACCGTCCTGCGATTGGCGCCAAGCGCGAACAAGCTTCACGGAATTTATCGTAGCGCGCCAACCGCCAATGGCCACCAAAAGACCGCTGCTAAAGTGGGGAATATTGCGGAGCAGGAGGTTGCCGATTGCGAGCGATAAGATGCTACAGCCGATGACCAGGATCTGCTCGGTGTAGTTTTTCTTTGGTCGTGGGGCCGGTTGCGGTGTTTCGGGCGGGAGATCACGAGGTGCCTGAAGTTGCACCGCCGTAGCCATAGCTTGCTGGGCAACCAGTGTGGCTATCTGCTCGCGACCGTCCGCCAGCAATTGCTGAATACGACGCGGACCCAAGCCACAGGCTGTTCCTAACTCATCATTTGATGAGTTGCAGAGATACTTGCCCCACACGAGGCTCACGCTGATCAGATCTTGTTTGCCTATCTTGTTGTCCTGCTTCAGGGCTTCAAGATGTGCGACGGCGTTGCTCGTGACAGCTGCCTGGATGCCGTACTTCTCGCGGAGGCCGCATAGTTCAGCATTGAGCAACGCTTTCATCTTGTCTCGCAGTTCCCACTCGTCTTCGACTAACGCGCATGGTCGGCCGAGCAGCAGCGGCGCTAACTGCTTGCCTTCATCCAACTCTACAAGTGGTGAGCGGCAGTAGTCGAGGAGATTATCCACTGCGCGTTGATGTGGACTTCTCCGATCCTGTTGTTGCGCTTTCATACGCCCCTATCCCTGTAACACCTGATTTTTTCGCACAGTAAAACCACCTTTTCGCAAACAGTGCGCCATGAGTGCGCTTTGATTTCGCGACGATTGCGCCTAGCTATCGAGTTACACGCCGCTTTTCTCTAAGCTGATTGTGCTGTTCCAAACGCTTGCGGGCCCCGAGTGGATGTTCAGCCTCAACTTATAAGGAAGGTAATCCATGCAACGAAAGAAGCGCGCACTTGCGCTAGTGGCGGCGGTGCTCACTGTCGGGGCCTTGCTGTTCGGGACGCATTCCGTGACTCATGCGGATCCGACCCCGACCCCAACGCCTAATATTCCGAACGGTGTTGGACCGGGCGGACACGGCGGGTAAGGGTTAGCGGGGCGGCACCCAATACTGCCGCCCCATTATCGTTACTCGGGTAAGGTATCGAGCAGGGCCTGGGTTTTGCGGGCCAGGCCGAACGAGCCAGCGGCGGTTTGCGCTGACAGGGCTCGTTGCCACAGCTGGCGCGCGGCGGCAGGTTCGCCGCGTGCCAGGAGCATACGCCCTTCATCGACATCAATG
>JBBRHB010000777.1:0-2364 GCA_038223355.1 Chloroflexales bacterium | reverse complement strand
AGAGATGGCAGTGGCGTTCTCGTCAACGTAGGACGCGCGATACTCTATGCCGATGATCCGCGTGAAGCAGCAATGCAACTCCGCGACGAGATCGAGACGATCCGTGCCGCCAAGCGTGCTTCTAGTCAGGATTGTGCAACCGAGGCCAAACAGCGAGCCGACGATCCCAATCTCACCAATCTAGCACTCGCGTTACATGATCAGGGTGCAGTTCAATTTGGTGATTTTACCCTCCACTCTGGCGTGCACTCACCTTTCTACATCGACCTCCGCCTGCTCGTCTCAAATCCCAATGCGTTGGCGATGGCAGCGCGGGCCTATGCCGATCTGCTAGATAATCTTTTCTTTGACCGCTTAGCCGGGATCCCCTATGCCGGACTGCCACTTGCGACCGCTGTTGCATTGCAGACCTGTACCCCGCTGATCTACCCGCGCAAAGAGGTCAAGCAATATGGAACTGGCCGCATAATTGAAGGCACGTTCGAGCGTGATGAAACGGTCGTCGTCATTGACGATTTAATCTCGAACGGCGCGAGCAAAATCACCGCGATCGAACCGCTAAAAGCAGCTGGGCTACGCGTCCATGATGTTGTGGTATTGCTGGACCGTGAAGGAACTGGCCGCGAGGAATTGGCCAAAGCCGGCTACACCCTCCATAGTGTCTTCCGTTTGCGTGAACTTGTGGACATTCTACTTGAGCATGGTCGTATCGGGGTGGAGCAGCACGAGCTCGTCACACACTACCTGAACAACCAGCCACTCGCACAGACGGTATAAGGCTTTCTAAGCTCAGAATCAAACGCGGGTGGCCTATAAGGCCTACCCGCGTCCCGTTTTGGCGCTGCTCTTACCGCCCAGGAATCCCCGGCTCGGTCATATCGCGCACGTTCAGCACATGCTCGAGCTGTTCGTCGGACAGCAAACCCTGCCGCTTCACGACATCGCGAACCGATTCGTTGCTGGCGACCGCCTCCTTGGCCACTTTTGCCGCCGCATCATAGCCGATCGACTTGTTCAAGGCTGTTGCAATCGATGGGTTCTTTTCCAGCAGTTCTTGACAACGCTGCCGGTTCGCCTTGATGCCCTCGACGGCGTTCTGACGGAAAGCATCACAGCCCGCCGCAAGAATGCTAATTGCTTGCAGCAAGTTGTGCGTCATGACCGGCATCATCACATTAAGCTCGAAGTTTCCATGCTGGCCCCCGATCGTCACGGCCACGTGATTGCCCATCACCTGCGCACAGACCATCATCAGCGACTCGCACATGACTGGATTTACCTTGCCCGGCATGATTGATGAGCCGGGTTGAATCGCCGGCAGGAAGATTTCGCTCAGACCAGAGGTTGGACCGGAAGCTAACCAGCGAAGATCGTTGGCAATTTTGAGCAGCGCTACGGCCAGTGTATTAAGTGCCCCCGAGGCTCCCACATACGCATCTTTGGCACCCTGCGCCTCGAAATGATTGTCAGCTTCGCGAAAGCTAACGCCAGTATACGTCGAGATGCGCTGAATTGCCGCTCGCGAAAACTCTGGTAGCTGGTTTGTCCCAGTACCCACCGCCGTGCCGCCGAGCGCCAGCTCGGCCAGATCCTCCGAAGCGTGCTCGATGCGACGAATACTATGCCGTACTTGGCTGGCCCACCCGCCAAACTCCTGGCCTAACCGCACCGGCGTTGCATCCATCAAATGCGTCCGCCCCGATTTCACAATATCATCGAACTCATCTGCCTTGGCTTCGAGCGCCACCGCCAGCCGTGCGAGTGCCGGCAGTAGTTCATGCTCAATGGCCACACGCGCCGCAACATGCATAGCCGTCGGGATAACATCGTTGGAAGACTGGCCCATATTGACATGATCGTTGGGATGAATATCGTCTGCTCCCTCAACCAGCTGATTCGCACGATGCGCAATAACCTCGTTGGCATTCATGTTGGTTGACGTACCACTACCGGTTTGGAAGATGTCAAGCACGAAGTGGCGGTCTAGCCGGCCATCGATCACCTCTTCGATCGCCTGCATGATTGCTTGACCACGCCGTTGGTCTAGTTCGTCCATTTCGCGATTCGTTTCCGCTGCTGCCTTCTTGATCAAACCCATCGCCTGAATAAAGGCACGTGGAAACCGCAGTTGGGAAACCGGAAAGTTCTGCACCGCGCGTTGGGTTTGCGCGCCATACAGCGCGTCAACCGGCACGTGCATCTCGCCCATTGAGTCTTTTTCTATTCGAAAGTCTGCCACGTAATTTCTCCTTGAAGCTCTGAATTCTCAATCGTTAGTGTCCCATGCTTCAGTTCTAGTTAGGGACCACCTGTTCCAAGTGTCGTCTCGCCACCTACTTCACCATCGTTATGGAGATAAACCGA
>JBBRHB010000776.1:0-2364 GCA_038223355.1 Chloroflexales bacterium | reverse complement strand
ACAACACCTACCTCGCCCTGACGGTGCCTTTCATGGGCAGCGTCTTCGCGATCTTTTTCCTACGCCAGTTCTTTATGCAGATCCCCAAAGACTTATACGAGGCCGCCGTGATCGACGGTGCCGGCCATTTGCGTTATCTCTTTTCGATTATGATTCCCCTCAGCAAGCCTGCTATTATGACCATCGGCTTACTAACCTTCATCGCTGCCTGGGATGACTTCAAGTGGCCGCTGCTGGTAACACGCGATGCAAGTATGCGCGTGCTCGCGGTCGGTTTGCAGCAGTTTATGCAGGGCGAAGGAGGAACGAATACCGAGTTGCTCATGGCCTTTGCGGCGATCGTGGTGCTGCCGGTGCTGCTACTCTTTATCCTGACCCAGAAGTATTTCACCGAAGGCATCGTGACAACCGGCATCAAGGGCTAAGGCGGATGCCTGTGGATGGAAGAGGCGCGTCAACGCGGACGCATCACGGCAGCGTGGCAATTTCGACCGTCGGCTATTGTTCAGATTGTTCTGGTACGTAAAGGAGCTACCCATGTTCACACGTAAACGGCTTGTATTGCCGTCGGGAGTGCTACTTCTGGCGCTGCTGCTGGCCGCCTGTGGTAGCACAACCACATCATCCGGTGGTGCTACAAGTGCGCCGGCGGCGACCGGTGCTTCGGGAGCTGCGACGAGCGGCTCAGCGCAGACGATGAGCGCGGCAACGGCTGCGTCAGCAGAGACGATGAGTGCCGCGACTGCTACCTCGGCGAGTGCTATGACTGCCCCGGCCGGCAATGCGGGTGCCAGCACGGGCGCGAATCCACCCACCACCACTGATCAAGTCGATGCAATCGATCCGACCGGCAAGAAGATAGAGGTCGTCTACTGGCATAACCGACCCCAGGCCGACCAGGATCTGCTCCAGTCAATGTTCGACGAGTTCAACAAGAGCAATCCGTACGGCATCACGGCGCGTGCCGAGATCGCGGGTGCCGCTTACACTGACGTTTATAACAAAGTAAGCGCGGCCATCCAGGCTGGACAACCGCCGGCCATGTCGGTAGCCTACCAGAACCAGGCGGCCTTTTATCGCAATCAGGGCGCGGTGATCGATCTGACGCCCTTCCTGAGCAGCAAGAAATACGGCCTGAGCGATGCTGATAAGGCGGACTACTTCCAGACCTTCCTCGACAGCGATGCGAATCCCCAGTACAAGGGCGAGCGTCTCGGCTTTCCAACCCAGCGTTCGATGGCTGTCATGTACTACAACGCCGACGCCCTCCAACAACTCGGCCAGAATGGACCGCCAACCGATTGGAAGACCTTTGAAGACGTTGCCTGCAAATACAGTGACCCGGCAAAGAAGCACTATGGCCTAGTAGTCCAGCACGACATCTCGAACTTTGCGGCGATGGTTTTCTCGAATGGTGGTCGCATGTTGAGCGCGGATGGCTCAGCCTATGTCTTCAATAGCCAGGCCGGTGTCGACGCCCTCGCCCTCATCCAGCGGCTATTCAAGAACAAGTGCGCGGTCGAGGTACCGGCCAGCGAACGCAACGGTGAGCAGTCACGCTTCGCCAACGGCAATGCGCTCTTCACCTTCGGCTCCTCCTCTGGGCTGCCATTCTATGCCGATGCCATTGCCAAAGGCGGCAAGTTCAAGTGGGACATCGCCTTGCTGCCAAACACCGGTAAGCCCGCAGTCAACCTCTATGGTGCCAGTATCTCAGTCTACAAGACCACGCCCGAGAAAGAGTTGGCATCCTGGCTCGTGATCAAATTCCTGGGCGAAAAGGCCCAGACCGTTAAGTGGGCCAGCCAGACTGGCTATCTGCCGGTGCGTAAGAGTGCCAAGGATGACGTGATTAAAAACTTCCAAAACAGTCCCAAGTGGAGCGGAGCCGCGAACTCCTACGCCAAGCTCTTCGACTGGGCCCAATACTCCATGATCGAGTCGCCGGTCGCCGGCTACGATCCGGTCCGAACGTTGCTCGACAAAGACGTGGTTAGTCGCGTCTTCACCGACTCGACCTCGGATCCCAAGAAGCTGCTTGATGATGCCGTGACCAAGGCCAACGGTATCCTCAAGGAGAATGCACCAACCAAGTAGGCGTGCACCTACCCGCTCTCATGTCGGCCCCGCTCCCCGTGATGGCTACTTTCACCATCCGCTACTACTTTCGGGTTACTCGCTTGGCCATAAATGGACTTTCCGCAGTGCGATATGAGGTCGCCGATGAAATTGTGCTGCAGAGCAACGACGCTCTGACACCACCGGTTGTCCCATCAACCGTACCCTACGGGCTATGGCGGTAAGGTAACGAACCGTCTAAAGCGCCCCAACAATGTACCCGCCGTCGCAAGACGGGTCTTCTAT
>JBBRHB010000775.1:0-2387 GCA_038223355.1 Chloroflexales bacterium | reverse complement strand
ACGCCAGGAGATGGCTGTCAGCAGACCGCCCATCACCGGCCCAAGCACAAAGCCGGCAGCGGCAGCGATCTGATTAACGCCTAGTCCCAAGCCAACACGGCCCCCACGAAATGCGTCGGTCACTATCGCCGTACTGTTGGTGAGCAGCAGCGCACCACCAACTCCCTGGATCAGGCGAAACAGCAACACGTCCAGGCCATGGAAACGTGCCTGGGCGAGACCGGCGCCGAGTGATCCTAGCGTGAAGACAATGAAACCCGCACTAAAGAGGGTTTTTCGCCCGAAGATGTCAGCCAACCGTCCAATGACCGGTACGAGTGCGGTCGTAATTAGCAGGTAGCCGAGCAAAATCCACATGACCGTCAAAAAGCTGGCATGCAGCTTGACCAAAATGTCCGGCAGCGCGATCAGCAGGGCCGAACCCTGCAACGAAGCCAAAAGCGCTCCTAAAGTCGTAACAGATAATGCGACCCATTGGTAGTTGCTGGGCACCTCGTCCTGTACCACCGTCCGCTCAACTGCCTTATTCATCGTGCGCCCTTTCCTCTGTTGTGTGTAGTCTGCCTGTTGTTTGTGAGGCGACGACGTCTCTGTCGGCCGCCAGTAATTGATGTAAATGAGCCAATCGCTCCAGTTCTGCATCCCGTAGTGACGCGACTTGTCCTAATTTACGCTGGAAGACGCTGAGGCGCTGCTCAGCGAGTCGGACCGCACCCAGCAGCGTCTGACGGCGGACTTCTGGATCGCGGGCACCATGAAAACGCTCGCGCAATTCCGCCCGCATATCGTCAGTGTCGAGCAACTCGGCAATCTCGGCGAGCGAGAAACCGATCACCTCGCGGAGCCGCTTGATCTCGGCCAGTCGCTGGATATCAGCTGCATCGAAGAGTCGGTCTGCCCCTTTGACGCTAACAGCCGGTCGCAGCAGCCCTAACTCCTCATAATAGCGTATCGTGCGGGGCGTCAAGCCCAACTCGCGTGCCACCCCCCCGATTGCTTGCAACTCAGCCGGTCCTTCCATGCCATCCTGTGTTTGCCGTGTAACCGTCATTGGACTCGTTCATGTTCCTACAATATCGCCGCACTTAACGTATACGTCAAGTCTATACGTTTGCGGAAGATATGTCAACCTCCTGCCACCTCTTGCTAAACCGTCTATACTAAGCATCACGACACCGGCATTGGTTACGATCGACTGAACTCCCTTCTAAACCGGTAAAGGACAATGCGATGAAGCAAAAGCTGCGGGGCATGAAGCGGCAGGACATCCAGCTTGATTTCGATCTTTATCGGGTGGACGTTCCGATCCGTGGGCTCACCAATGCGTCGCTCAGCGTCTTGGACTTGTGGCCGGAAGGTGCCAAGCAAACGATTATGTTTGTGCACGGCTACGCCGGGAGCCTGGAAAGCTGGGAGTTTCAAATCAACTACTTCGCACGCAGGGATCGTGTTGTCGCACCCGATCTTCGTGGTCATGGCCAGAGTGACGCGCCCTACACTCAGTACACCATGGCCGAACTGGTCGCCGATCTCGAAACGATTGTCGAAATGCTTCACCTGCCGCCTACCTTTGTCTTGGTCGGTCACTCATTTGGCGGTGCGATCTGTATCGAGTACGCAGCCGCTCACCCTGACCGGCTGGCCAAGCTCGTGCTCATCGCCACTGCCGGTGAATACCCGTTGCCGCAGTCTGCCGACTTACTATTGCGGGTTCCAAACACGCTTGTGCGCCCTTTTTGGAAGTATCGCCCCCGCTGGAATGCCGAACTCCATGTCTTGAAGCGCATGATGGCCAACAATATACGAACCTGGCGCGGCTGGCCACTCTTGCGAAACCTAACTGTCCCTTGCTTGATTGTGACCGGCGAGCGTGATAGCTATTTTCCGCGTAATGTCTTCGACGATGTCGGCAAAATGGTGCCGCATGCTGAGCTTTATGATGTTGGCTCGGCTAAGCATAAGGTGCAGCTCGAGCGCCACGAAGCGGTCAACCGGGCGATTGAACGCTTCATCGGTGATGATCATCAGAGTTCATGGCGTCAGGCTGCGGGTGCGGCCAATCCCTTACGTGATCGTCCGTGGATCAAGAGCTACAGCCGCGAAACGCCACCCACTGTTCCGATCCCCGGACGGCCGCTCCATTCCTTTTTAGAAAGCGCGGCTGAGTGGGTACCTAAACGCACCGCCACCATCTTTTATGGTACAGAACTCTCGTACCATGAGCTCAACTTGCAGGTCAATCGCTTTGCGCATGTTCTGCATGGGCTAGGTATCCGACCGGGTGAGCGTGTGATGGTTGTGCTACCTAACATGCCCCAGTTGGTTATCGCCTACTATGCCATTTTGAAGATTGGCGGCGTTGTCGTGCTGTCCAACCCTGATGCTGA
>JBBRHB010000774.1:0-2387 GCA_038223355.1 Chloroflexales bacterium | reverse complement strand
TGCACTCATGGTCGCAGCCGTCGTAGCAACGGATGTAGCCGCTGCTGCGGTCACTTGGCTCGCCGTGGCCGCTTCAGTGGCGGCCGGGGCGGTCGTTGCGGCCGCGCCCACGCTTGTGGCTGCAGACGTCGCGGAGGTGTTGGCAGCTGGCGTACTACCACCACAAGCTGCCAACACCGGCACCAAGACCGTCAGCAGCATGAGGGCAGCGAACCGTGCCCGTAAGGGAAGTTTCATCGTTGTGCGCTCCTTAACTATAAGTGGGACAAATACCGAAACGGACGAGGATCAGATGATGGGGCAACCCGGCGCCTCCTTTCACTGAGATGACAGATTATAGCATTAGTTAGCCTAGCGATGATTATATGCTACAATCGCCCTCCATATGGCATTTGATCCAGACGCTCCATCCAACGCACTCGACAATAGTGGCACGCTGATGCTGATCGGAGGAGCCGAGGATAAAGTTGGACATCGCAGCGTCCTCCGCCGCTTCATCGAACTGGCGGGTGGCCCTGCCGCCCGGCTTGACATAGAGGCGACGGCCTCTGAAATCCATGATATAGACGCCGCAACATACCGCCGCATTGTCAACGAGCTCGGCGTGGCCGACGATCGCATTATGCCGCTGTATAGTCGTGAAGCTTGCGATGACGACGCCATTCTGGCCCCCTTTAATGATGTGACCGGCATTTTTTTGACCGGTGGCAATCAACTCAAGCTCATGATTACGCTAGGCGGCACGCGCGCGGCCACACGCATTCGTCGGATCTACAGGTATGGCTGTGTGGTCGCTGGCACAAGCGCCGGTGCCTCGGCGGTCTGCCAGCATATGATGGCCTACGGCGATAGTGGGACAACGCCCCGCAAGGCAATGATGCACTTCTCGCCAGGTCTCGGGCTGATCAGCCGCCTGTTGGTCGATCAGCATTTCGGCGCACGCGGCCGCACCGGTCGCTTGATCACCGCGCTGGCACATAATCCCTACCTATTAGGCGTTGGCCTGGACGAAGATACGGCGATCGAGATCGATGCCAATGACCAGATGCACGTTTTTGGTCGGGGCTCAGTGATGGTGGTAGATGCCGGCGATATGAGCTATAGTGACTTGCATCGTCTGCCGGACAATACGCCACTCTCGATCTTTAACTTGCGGATGCACCTGCTAACGCACGGCCATAGCTTTGATATCGCCACACGTACGCCCCTGGTGCCGGCTACCCCTCCTCTGCCATTCGAGCCGCCCGCCTTTGCCAGCAGTGAAGGGATTTGATCAGGAGCCTCCTATGCGTTTGTCTGCTCTTCGCATCTATCGTGGCCCGAATATTTATGGCTTGGGACCGATCATTCGCTGGACACTTGACCTCGAAGCGTTGGAAGAGTATCCGACCACCCTGCTCGGTGATTTTGTTGATCGCCTCCTGCTCCTGATGCCGACGCTGGATGAGCACGGCTGCTCGTATGGCGAGCCCGGTGGCTTTGTGCGGCGGCTGCGCGAAGGAACCTGGTTGGGTCACGTCGCAGAGCACCTTGCCCTAGAAATCCAATGTCTGGCGGGCACGCCCGTTACCTATGGTAAAACGCGCTCAACCGGTAACAAAGAGGGCGAGTATTATGTGATCTACTCGTATCGCGAAGAGCGCGTCGGCCTGGCAGCGGGGCGGCTGGCACTCCGCCTCATTCAACAGCTCCTGCCACCCCAGCTACAAGCTCTAACCGGCCTTGACGAACTCACCGATCGCGCCGAGCTGCCACCCCCAGCCGAGCCGTTCGACTATCATCGCGAGCTAGAAGATGTGATCCGCATAGCGGAAAAGATGGCACTCGGGCCGTCCACCCAATCATTGGTTGACGAAGCTCGCCATCGTGGCATTCCCGCGATCCGGCTTGACGACCAATCATTGGTGCAGTTGGGATACGGGAAGTACCAGCAACGCATCCGGGCGGCCGTTACGGGCCGCACTTCGAATATCGCTGTCGAGACGGCGAGCGATAAAGAACTGACGAACCGGCTGCTGCATGATGTTGGCTTGCCGGTCCCGCGCAACGTCTTAGTGCGGAGCGCCGATGAAGCCGTTGCGGCTGCCGAACGACTCGGCTATCCGGTTGTCACGAAGCCGCTCGACGTAAGTCACGGTCGCGGTGTATCGATCAGCCTCCTTGATGCTGCCCAGGTACGTTGGGGCTTCGAGGTAGCCAGGGAATATCGTTCATCGGTGCTGGTCGAAACTTTTTTGCCCGGCCGCGACCACCGGGTACTGGTGATCAATGATCGCGTAGTCGCTGTCGCCGAGCGCGTCCCAGCGCACGTTGTGGGCGATGGCAAGAATACAATCCACGAGCTGATCGATCTCACCAATCGCGATCCACGGCGTGGTATCGGCCAT
>JBBRHB010000773.1:0-2394 GCA_038223355.1 Chloroflexales bacterium | reverse complement strand
GCAAAGGAACACCGCAATGGACCTACACCTTGAACGCTGCACGAACTGCGGCAACGAATGGGCACCCAAGGAGTACCCCTCGAGTGGCGACACCCTGGATGCACAGGCGTCCATCTGCCCTGTCTGCCACTTTCATCTCATGCCGGATCGGTCACCACTGGAGGAGCCACTGTCTTTGAGCGTTGATGATCTGCAAGCCAGCATGATCGCGCTCATGACGCATGCGCGGGCGAGTGGTCTCTTGCTGGAAGAGATTCTCGGCGTCCTCAGCGATGAACTGGCGTTTGCGGCTGAACTGACAGCGCCTGGGCATCGTATGCTTGTCCAGATCATGGATCTCGGCCAGTTCGAGCCGGCATTGCGGCCACGACACACCGCACGTGCGCCCGAACTGCTGCACAGCCGTGCCCTCGGCCAGTGATCCACGGGCAAGGCACAGCCTGGCTCACACGCACATTCGCACCAAGGCGGAGCACCGTCCTGGCCGATCGCCCGGTGCGGTCTCTTGTATCGTTGTTGATTGACAACAGGTATGACTGAAATTGCAGTACGCAGGACGGAAGACCGGCGAGGCGTCGTGTCGTCTGCGGAAGGACCACGGCAGATGTCCTCAACGCAAGAAGCAAGCCAGCCGATAGCCGATGGATTCGCGTCGCCGACTTCATGAATATGACGAGACCATACATTTCGGGGGCTGAATTCGATGTGGTCGGCACCGCTGATTCGTGAGTGCATCAGAAGGCCGCACCAGAATGCATGTACAGGCGTCGGATTCTGATGCCCAACGCGGCTATCGCTTGGTTGCGTGTGATAGGATATGTATACTGGGATGACGTTCATGCCCCTGCTATCTGCGCATTCCCACGCACCAGACGAGGGGCAAGGTCATGCGATGCGTGCCGAACTGCCGTTGCTCTGCCAGGAGCCGTCGCCAATCACGGGCGCTGGGAGCGTGTTCTCTCGTCCCAGCACCAGAGGATCGCGTGTGCGTCGTGCTGGATATTGGCGTTGCTCGGGGCAAGCACACGCCAGGATACCGACCGTGCCGAAGGATCAACGCGCTGCCACGGGAGCTCGGACACGGCCTAGAGCGACAGCCGTCACCTGATCGTGGGGGCGGGCGTTGCTATGATCCGCACACAAATGCGGAAAGGAGCCCAAAAATGGTTACGAATCCTACTGGCCTGTTACAACAGCTCCATGCGTATGTGGATACGTATATTGCATATCTCAGCCACGGAACGGAGGCACACGCGGAGCAAGCGAATGCGGAGATGCAGCGGGTCATTCATGAATTGGAACACTTACAAGCCCATCCGGATCAGGCGGCCGAGGCCGAGCACGTCACCCAACGCATCGGCACGCTGCTCGATCAGCTGCGCTCCCAAACCCAACACGCGCCCCATCCCCATCGAACATCGGTCCCCCACCAATCGCTTGCCCGCGCCTTCCGGTCCTACCTGGACGATGAGATTACCTATATTGCTCGCAGCGGGCGGAGTGTCGTACGTGAGCAAGCCAATGTGTTGCTCGGCGATGTCATCGCCGATTTAAAGGCTCTTTCGCTGAATCCGACGGAGGAGCAGGCCCAACGGTTAACCAGGGATCTGGAGCAAAAACGTGCGGAGTTGGCCCGCGTCCAACGTCCCTGGCAGCGGCCAGCTCCCAATCAGGAGGGAGCGGAGCATCAGCGCACGGGGTAACGTGGTCGCGACCGGTCGTGTTGCATTAGAGTGGGCAGGTCTCGCCGATCCATTAAAACTGCGCCACGAGGATCATGTAGCAAGCAACATGAACGTACAGCGGTGGTCGGAGCGTCTCATTTTTTTGAGTCGGAGTTCTCTTGATCCGGGCATTGCCCATCGTGTTGCAATCGTGTCATCGTAAGCAGCTGGCTTAGCACTCATCTTAACCAACTGCCAGATGAGCCCTTGACAAGCTGGGCGATCCTCGTTAGGATAGAGCCGTTAGCACTCAGGTATTTTGACTGCTAACTGAGCCAGGGTTCTCAGGAGGAACGCTTGCTATGGACTTCAGTATTCGCCCATTGGCTGATCGCGTCGTGATCAAGCCGCAGGAACGAGACGAAAAGACGAAGGGTGGTTTGTATCTGCCCGATACCGCGAACAAAGAGAAGCCCCAGGAAGGCACCATTATGGCCGTCGGCGACGGCAAGCTTGACGACAAGGGTAAGCGCGTTGCCGTTAGCGTTAAGACCGGTGACCGTGTCCTCTTCGCTAAGTACGCCGGTACGGAAGTGAAGTGGGATGACATCGACTATCTGATCCTCGCCGAGAAAGACATTCTCGCAGTCGTCACCAAGTAAAGCACCTACGGTGCCGTGATGCTGCGTTGCATGCAGACACGGCTCCATGCTGGTGAAGACCTTACTAC
>JBBRHB010000772.1:0-2419 GCA_038223355.1 Chloroflexales bacterium | reverse complement strand
CAATGCTACCGTGTTCGGGCAAGTGCACCGTATGAGAAACGAGAACTGGCGCAGGGATTCACAACGGATTGCTAGTATATGCTCATAGTCTATAAAAGGAATGCAGGTGATTATATATGAAAGGAGCTAGACGCCATGCGTGATGTAGAACGTCGTGGAAAAATACACATTGACCCAGAGTATAGGATCGCACACGTTCACTGTGACGATGCAATGCTGTGGTTGACGCTGCAGGATGGCCGTGTGGTTGGTGCACCACTTGCATGGTTTCCAAGATTACAGCAAGCGACGTCGGCACAGCGGGCTCAGTACGAACTGTGGCCAGGAGGCGATGCTATCCACTGGCCAGCAGTTGATGAGGATATTTCCGTGCGTGTGCTGATGGGACATCCATCATAAGAACTGATTGGGCAGGTAGGCGTGTACCTTCATGTAGGCGCAGGGCTTGCCCTGCCCTCTGCCCCTGCCCTCGCCTTTAGGAGGTCAAGATCCAATGTCAGCCATTATCACGCCCGAACGTCCCGACACCGCCGACGCCATCCTGCTAATCAATGAACTCGAAGCGCACCTTTCAGCGCTCTATCCGGCCGAAAGCCGCCACGGCTTCAGTATCGCAAAGCTTTTGGCCGAAGATGTGCCTTTTTTCCTGCTGCGCGATCACGACACACCCGCCGGTTGTGGCGGCATCAAACTGTTCGGCCCAGCCTATGGCGAGATTAAACGGATGTATGTGCGTCCCGAGTTTCGTAGCTCGGGGTTCGGCAAGCTCATGCTGAACCATCTCGCCGACTTTGCCCTGGCGCACGACGTCCAGCTCCTACGCTTGGAAACTGGTATCTACCAGCGTGCGGCCATCGCCTTATATGAGCACCTGGGCTTTAAACGTATTCCACCCTTCGGCTCGTACACCAATGATCCACTCAGTCTCTGTTACGAGAAGCAGCTCTAATTTTCGCCGCCCATCGCCCTTGCGCTTTCCACGTACCAAAGTTGAACGTAACTGTACCAAAAACCACCTGTCTTGTACCAAAACTGAACGTGAATGCGCCAGCCGCGTGGTACATGTACCACGCGGCTGGTCGTGTTGTACCATCGCTCGCGTGTTACGCAGTTACGGTCTACTAGGAATAATGCCGTTGATCGCGAAGGCGAAGAGCCGGTTGTTTTCATCGCTGACATACAGCGCGCCATTCGCAACGATGGGGCTATTCCAATGGCCTGACCCGATCACATTGCTGCTCCACACCACGCTGCTCGTCACGGGGTTGCGCGCCTCAATCGAGTTGTTGGTAGCCTTATAAACGACGCCGTTCGCGACCAGCGGTGACGAGCCCGGGCTCGACTGCTGCCACTTGACCGCCAGGCCGGGTAGGCCGTTGCCGTCAACCGTCAGTTGGAGTGCCGAAATGCCATTGTCATTGGTCACAAACGCCCAGGTCGAGTTGTCGCTCGGGTTGCGCCATACCGCCGGTGCTGTCAGCACTTCGCCGCCTTGCGGCACCGAGATGATCGCCCCCACTTCGCCACCGGTATGACCCGGCCCGCCCTGGCCGCTCAGGTTGTCAAGGTTGAGCAGGCGAATCTTGGCATCCTTGCCGCTTTGCAGCGCCAGATGCTGGACCGAGCTATTGGCCGGAACCGGCAGGATGGCAGGAGCCGTGCTACCCAGGTCTTCGTCGGTCTGCTGCAACAGCTGATAATCGGTAGGCGTGTAGCTATCGAGCGGTGTGCCGCCGTTGGCGGTGCCATTTGGCCGCAGGGCAAAGACGCTGTCCCCCCAGTTATGGCTTGCGGGCGCGTAGCTGCCATTACCTGTCGCCATATAGATGCGGTTGGTAGCGGCGTTATAGACCACCCCCGACCGCGCCCAGATCGCCGATTGCACCGTAGTACAGCTCGGCCGCGTCGGCGGCTCAACAAAATGAGCATTAAGCTTGTTGCTACAGTTGGCATCGAAGACATATTGCGAGCCCGTCGCCAAGTTGATAGCGGTGACGTGGCCCTGGTAGTTACCGGCATCGCCCGGATAGCCGCCGTTCGTCACATACAAATAGGTGGTACCGCCTTGCGCCGTCGCAACTGTCAGCGCCGAGGAGCCTTTTTCAGTATACGGCTTGCGCGTGGCGAGTTCGGGCCAGCCCCCGATGGTGATTTCCGTACCGTCGGTGACCTGGTGTTTGTGGACATACCCATCCAGCCCGTAGCTATACACAAACTGCCGGCTGGGGTCGATCGCGGGCGACGACGTCGTATAACAAACACTCGAGCCGCCATTAATGGTGCACGACCCGGCCGGATGTTGCTGTGACCATATCTGCGCCCCGCTATGCGCATCCAGCGCGATCAGGTGACCGTCTTTGGTCGTCACGAAGAGCAAGTCCTTGACGCCACCGGGTGTACTAACGGCCGCCAAATAGGC
>JBBRHB010000771.1:0-2423 GCA_038223355.1 Chloroflexales bacterium | reverse complement strand
ACCCCTCCTCACATCGAATGGCAAGAGCTTGGGCAGTGTATCGGTACAATCGTACCAGCCCTATGCCTTTACCGAGCAGCAAAGCGGTCTGCTGGGGAGTATGGCCCATCATATCGCCCTGTCGGTCGAAAACGCACGTCTCATTGAGCAAAGCCAACGCCAAGTTGAGGCTCTAGGGTCTGCTTACAATGAACTGCAGCTTACACAAATGCAATTAGTGGAAGCTGAACGCAGGCGCGCAATCGGCGATATTGCGGCGGGTGTCGCGCACGACTTTAACAACCTGCTCGCTGCCATTCTGGGCGCAGCCCAAATGGTCGACTTTGCCCAAAACGTGGAGCAGGCCCGTATTGAAGCGGCCGTGATCGAATTAGCAGCGCGCGATGCAAGTTTGATTGTGCGTCGCATTCAAGAGTTCACGCGGGCCCGTTTGCCCCAGGCGCATAGCCTCGTCGACATCCACGAGCTGATTCATTCGGCCGTCGAGCTCACGCGCCCCCGCTGGCGTGAGCAAGGCCGCTTGCAAGGCATCGAGATCAAACTACTGCTTGAGCTTGCACCGGTTCAAGCAGTCCTCGGCGTCGCCGCCGAGCTACGCGAAGTCTTGGTGAATCTCATCGGCAATGCTGTCGACGCCATGCCCGAGGGCGGTCAACTCTGCTTTCGCACATGGCAACAGGGCGAGCAGGTCATTATATCCGTGACCGACACCGGCGAGGGGATCGCCCCCGACGTGCTGGCTCACATTGGCGAGCCCTTTTATTCCACCAAAGGCGAGCATGGCTCCGGCTTGGGCCTTGCGGTGAGTCAAGCTGTCATTCGTCGTCACGGCGGTCAACTCAAGCTGACAAGCGAGGGTGCCGGTACGAGCGTCACGCTCACGCTTCCCGCCAGTACGGAACCAGCGTTACCGGTCAAGCCGATCAACCGGCCACGAGCAGAGCGGCATGGCACGATCCTGCTCATCGAAGACGATCTTCAACTGCGCGCCGTGCTGGTGCGTATGCTGACCGGCGGTGGATATACAGTCGTTGATGTGCCTGACGGACCCGCCGCTCTCCACCAGCTTACGGTTACCTCCTTCGATCTCATCCTGACGGATCTCGGACTACCCGGCATAAGTGGCTGGGATGTAGCCGCAGCTGCCCATCGCCGTTATCCCTGCTTGCCGGTATTGCTCCTTACCGGCTGGGGTGACCAGATCCCTGCGGGCGAAGCAGCGCTCCACGCCGTTGCCGCTGTGTTGGCCAAGCCGGTCGAACATCAGCTCTTGCTTGACACCGTCGGCCACCTGATCCCCGCCCTCGTACCCGAATAACGGTTCGCGCTTACTTGTCAGCAATGGTAGCGGTGATCGCAACGACGCGCCAGCGCCACTGCGCCCAACGCCGCAACCCCGCCTGCTCAAGCTGCCGGTTGAAAGCTTCCAGGGTTGGAAAAGCAACTCCACCTTCGGTCAGTACCCGTTGCAATGCACGGCCCCACCCGCTGCTCGCCTGCAGCAAGTTCATCGACACAAAGCGCCCGTCTGGCGCAAGTACCCGCCGGATCTCACGCAACGCTCCTCCCGCATCACCGATCTCATTCAGCGAGCCGCCCATCCCCACGCCTGTGGCGCTGGCCGCTTGAAAAGGTAAGGCTTGCGCAGCCGCGCGTACCAGTGAGATCGGTCTCGGGGCCTCGAACGAGCGTCGCCGCGCCTCGCGCAGCATCGCCCAGGAATGATCAACGCCGATCAACAGTGCATCGGGCGGCGTGCTGGCACTCCATGAGCGCGCGTACAACGCCACCGAGCAGGCCACATCGATTGCGACGCCACCACGCTCCGGTTCGAGCAGTGCCCGGACCAGTCGCAGCTCCCGCTGCAGTGGGAAATGTTCACCCGTAAGCAGCGATAGCGACTGCCAACGCCACAGCCGCTCGTAGCCCCAGGCCGCCGGCGGTAGGTAATTGGTCACCTGGGCCGCAGTCAGGTCCACCGGCGCATCGCCCAATGCATCAACGATCCCTTCACGAATCGCCGTTTGCCTGCCACAGCGCTCACAGTTAAGCATGCCTTGCTCAACCTCCGCGAACAGATCATCTGTCACAAGCTGCAACGGCGCGTACGCACAGGTTGGACATTGCAGCACCTCGAGCAATCTACGTTGCATGCTGGCTCCGCACCTTCCATGGCAGTTCCCGATCCCGGCCAACCAAATCATCGACCGTCTCGCGCCGCTGCAACAGATAGCTCGCGCCATCCGCCACCAGCACCAGCGCCGGCCGCACCACCTGATTATAGTTCGAGGCCATACTCAATGTATAGGCACCCGCTTGCGCCAACGCTAGCAGATCTCCCGCCACCGGTGATGGCAAGAACGTGTCACGCACCAGCACATCGCCACTTTCACAATAACGCCCCACGACCGTCATCGGCTGTA
>JBBRHB010000770.1:0-2427 GCA_038223355.1 Chloroflexales bacterium | reverse complement strand
GCTTACCCGTGAAAACCCAGAAATCCAAACCCGGCGCGATTTTAGCGGTATCCCATTCGAGACTATCGGCTTGACCTGTAGCACTGACGTTAACGGTATCAGTGCCGCCGTGAACTACTCCATCCGGCCCGGTAAGCCAGTACGCGATCTCCTCGTTAGGCTGGAAACCGTTGATACTCATCTCGACCGGGGTACCTTGCTTGACGCAGTTAGCGGGCAGAATGCCACCACTGATCGGAGCCACAATGCCATTACAATCGGCGGAAGCGCTCGGTGGAGGTGGCGGCGGAGGTGTTGATCCAGGCGCCGGAGGAGGTGCCGCCGGCGTTGTGGTTCCCTTCTCAAACTCGTCACCTAGCAAACCAAGCAAGACCCCTTGCGTCCCATGATCTTCAAACCGGGCTCGTTCAAACCACTGTGTCATGACGTGGTCGCCCGACGAGTTCGTTTCCATCATCGGCTCAGAAAGGGGTAAGCCAAAGAGCTGCAGCGAGCGCCCATATGCGTCCAATGTTGGGTCGTTCAGACCATGACTTCGCCAATACTGGAGAAAGGTGCCGCAGACAGCGTGCTGCGTTTCGGCAAAGAACTGGCAGCCGGTTCCGCCGGCCTGGCCTTTGGGGAAGGTAAACCAATCACGACCCTCCTGCTTCAGCACCGTATCACCCAAGCGCCCTAGCAACACGTTATAGGGGGCCTGCTTTTCGGGGTGGTACTCGAAGCGGTTACGCTCCAAATATTGCACCTGGAAGTTGCCATCGGCTGTTACCTCAGGATGCTGCTCGGTAATGGGGAAGCCAAAGACCGGCAAGCCGCCATTGCTCTTCCAGTAATCGAGAAAGGTGCCACTGAGAGTGTGATTCGTTTCAGGAAAGGTGACTGATTGACCGGTAACCGGTGGAGTTGGGGCCAGCGTGGCTTGCGCGGCCTGAGCAGCTCGGCCCGCATTAATCCGGCCAAAACCATAATAGTCATCGGGGCCAGGGGTGCCTAGATCATCGGCCGTCTGTGAGATCATGCGCAGGACGTCTTTATCGGTAAGTTGTGGATTGATCGACAAGAGCAAGGCTGCCAGTCCAGAGACGTACGGGGACGCAAACGACGTACCACTATACTGGTTATAACCATTCAGGTTATTTTCCGAGCCGCTGCTGACAATATCGACACCTGGCGCACTAATATCCAGGTATGGCCCATAGTTAGAAAAGGCGGCACGCACATCATTGATATCCGTCGCGCCAACCGAGTAGACCTCGTCGTATGCGGCTGGATACTCGACCGGATTATCCGGATAGGCCTCGTTGCCCGAAGCCGCAATCACTACTACGCCCTTGCTTACTGCATACTGAATAGCGTCGTGATCGAACTGAGACGGGTGCGGACCGCCAAGACTCATATTGATGATCCGTGCACCATGATCGACGGCCCAGCGAATCCCCATTGCGGCCTCGACATTCGTGCCCTCACCCTTGCTGTCTAGCACTTTGACCGGCAAAATGCGACAGCGCCAGCACATACCGGCTACACCGACGCCATTATCACCGCTAGCCGCCATGATGCCAGCAGTGAACGTGCCATGTGATTCATCATCATTGGTATTGGTGTTATTACTGACGAAGTTATAGCCCGGCAGCACTCTTCCCACTAAATCAGGATGGTGCGCATTCACGCCAGTGTCGAGGCTTGCAATCACGAGCGAATCTGCGCCCACCGATACATCCCAGGCTTGCGGAGCCTGAATCTTGGCGATAGGCCATTGTTGTGATACCAGGGGATCATTCGAGTTGCGCTTGATACTGCGGTCTACTAGCAAATGCCAGCGATACACCGGCTCGGCATAGGCTACGGCAGGATTCGCCACGAATTGCGTGACCAAATCGGCAACGTGAGCGTCAGCCCCAACATTGACAATATACGTATCATTAGTCAGTGCTTGCCCAGAGATGGTTCCCTTTAGCCCGAGCAACGTCCCGAACGCCGGGTGTTCGCGATTGACGCCAAGCGCCCCATACGCTAAGCCTGGTTGGACGCGAACCACAATCTCACCGGGAACAATCTCTGTCTCCTTGAGCGCAGCGCTTGGCGTTCGAGGTGGACGCACACGAGTAAAGGGTGCGGCTTCAGCATATGCTGAACGCTGCCCCCACAGCGGCGCTAAACAAAACAGCAGAAGCAGGACGACCAGGATCGGGCTACTCCGCCGCCAATGAAGGGATCGATTCATCTGGCTCCTCCAAGGAGTATGCGAGGTCCAAGCATAATACCCATCTTCGGCTCAGAATGCAACCACTCAGCACACCACTTTCGCGCTCATGCTGCCGCTCCATTGCCGATTTAGTTCTTCCCTGCTATGCTAGCGGCGTCACGGTATGGGAGCAGGAGCGGATAGAGATGACCATCAAGGCCGACCGCTGGATCAAACACATG
>JBBRHB010000769.1:0-2435 GCA_038223355.1 Chloroflexales bacterium | reverse complement strand
CGTCGCTCGTTTGGGTCGGGCTGCCTAACCTATTCCCAAACACGCTCTAAGAGCATAAGCATTCATTTGCTGAACGCGGCGACAAGCTAGGCATCCTCGACCCGCACATGCTCTCGCTACGTGACATCGACTTCAGCAAGGTCGCTGCTATTACACGCAGGAGCAGGATATTTGAGTACGAACTCACTTTAAGGCACAAAGCGATACCCAACACCCGGCTCGGTGAGGATGTAACGAGGATTGGTCGGGTCGGACTCGAGCTTCTGGCGCAAACGGTTGATGTACACGCGCAGATACACAGCCTCGCCGCCGTATTCGGGTCCCCAAATCCGCTGCAGCAGCAGACGATGCGTGAGTACCTTGCCTACATTGGTGATCAATTGCCCCAGAAGGGAGAACTCGGTTGGCGACAGTCGCACCTCCACCCCCCGCAATTTCACAACATGCCCTGCAAGGTCGATCTCAAGATCGCCAAATTGCTTGAAGCCGCCTGTGAGCGGCATCGTCTCCGATTGGGTGCGGCGCAACACGGCACGCACACGGGCCAGAAGTTCTTCCACCCCAAACGGCTTGGTCAGGTAATCGTCTGCACCCAGATCCAGCGCGGTGACCTTGTCGCTTTCCGTATCCAGCGCGGTCAACACGATAATGGGCACGACAGAGTGCTCACGTATACGCCGACAGACTTCCAGGCCATCCATGTGTGGCATCATAATGTCCAGAATCAGCAAGTGGGGGTCTTCGCGCTCCCACAGCGCCACCGCCTCCAACCCGTTGCCCGCTTCCAGTACCTCGAAGCCACGTATGCGCAAATTTCTACTGATGAAGTCGCGCAACGCGACTTCGTCTTCTGCGAGCAGGATGCGCTTTGTCTTCGTTGTCATGACGCACCTCCTTTTCCTGGGTTGAGAGTTATGTTGCCGCTTTCTCAACGGGCACAGCGGCACCTGTAGGCGAAACGAGCGGCAACGAGAACGAGAAAGTAGTACCTTGCGTGCTGCTCTCTACCCAGATGCTGCTTTCATGAGCCTCGATGAAGGCCTTGCAAATAGTCAATCCGAGGCCAGTGCCGCCAGAATATTGTTGGTAGCTATGGCGTGCCCGGTAGAAACGCTCGAATACATGAGGTAGCTCGTCGGGAGCGATGCCAGGCCCATTGTCCGCAACTGAGACGACAATCCCGTCGTCCCGCGTCTGGGCGGTGAGATGGATCTCGTCCTCACCATACACCAGCGCGTTGGCGACCAGGTTGTGGAGGACGATCTCTATGCGTGCTCTGTCCACATTCACCAGAGGCAGATTGTCAGGAATGTGCAGGGATATCGTGACATTCGGGTGGCTCAGCCGCTCAATGGTCTTCGCGACGAGATCCTGCACCCTGGTGGGGACGCGATTGAGGAACAGCAGCCCGGCTTCTTGGCGCGAGAGGTCGAGCAGATTGCTGACGAGCTGGGCCAGTCGGTCCGCTTCGCTGCTGATTGTCAGCAAGAAATGGTGCTGATCTGCAGGTGACCAGGTCACGTCTTTCTGGAGCAGCGTCGAGGCATAGCCTTTGATCGCCGCGAGTGGCGTGCGCAATTCGTGACCGACCGCCGCCAGCAACGTCGTCTTGAACTCATCAAGCTCACGCTCGCGCGTGACATCACGCAGTAACAGGCCGCGCCCAATCGTCCGCCCTGACTCGTCGCCCACGTCGAACAGACGCACATGGATGGCACGTCGCTGCCCGCTTTGCTTGATTTCAACAACTCCCTCTTGGGCTTCGGCGGACTCAGCCTGTGCCAGGACCCGCTCGCAATCGGCAGGATTCACTGCCGCCATGCACAACATATCGTAAAGCGCGCTGATGGGTTGGCCTTCCAAACCTTTGCTGGGCAGTTCAGCAAGAGTGCTTGCGCCCAGGTTGGCATATAGGACCGTCCCGTCGATGCCGGTCAGCACCAGCCCATCGCTCATACTGCCCATGATCGCCTCCAGCCTCTGCTTTTCCTCCGAGGCCTGCAGGTACAGCCGCTCGTTCTCTCGCGCCACCTCGTGCAGCCGCTCATCGCTGCGCTCGTAGAGCACGGCGTGTTCCCAGGCAAGGGTGGCGTAGTTCGCGAACGTCAGCAGCAAGTCGATCTCGTTCTGATGAAAAGGATGGGGCTCAGTGCGATGCACCAGCAGGATCACGCCACCCGCATGTCGACTGATGATCGGGATCGCCAGCACCGAGTGGAAGCCTTCGTCGTAGGAGAGCGATGGTTGCTCGGGACTGAGCAGTTTCTGCACTGGCTTCCCAGAACTGAGCGCGAGCACCGCAGCCGAACTGGCGTTCTCAGAAGACAGGGAGAGTCCTTGATCGTAGCGTTTGCTATGGCCGGAGCTTTCCATCACACGCAACACGCCCTGTTCGTTTGGCAACAGCACCACTACGGCCTGCACATCCACCAGCC
>JBBRHB010000768.1:0-2455 GCA_038223355.1 Chloroflexales bacterium | reverse complement strand
GTTGGCCCTGTGCAACAGGTTATTAAGGAAATCCAGGAAAGTCAGCCTGGCATCTTTGTCAACGTAGTGCTGGGTCAGCTGGTGACGACATCTTGGTGGACACAATTGCTGCACCAGAACACTGGCCCGCTCTTCAAGTTCTCGCTCCAGCGCATGCACAACGTGGTTGTCACAGATGTGCATTACCTGCTTGAGCCCGACGTAACTTTCGAGGTATACGAATGTTTATTAACATGCGAGTCGGCCATGCTGCCGGTCGTAACGCCCGACAAACGGTTGCGAGGGCGTGGGACAGATGAAAGGCAAACGACAGCCGGCGTGGTGGGCGCTCTACCTGTGGTGCGCGCTGGGCCTCGTGCTCTTGTTCGGCGAACACTTTGTACCGGTCTCGGCGGGTTGGCACAAGCTGCTAGAAGGGCTGGTCGTGGTGGTGCTCTTTGGTGTGACCGCGCTCTGGATCAGCCATAATGCCAAGGCGCTGGATGCCGCAGAGCGTGATCGACAGCGCATGGTCGGGCCATCTGGCATCCAGCGTAGTGTGCCGCTGACACCTATCCAAAGCTATTATCTTGATGTTATCGATACTCATGAAGTTGCACGATTTTCCAAGCGCGAGTAGCACTCGGAGCGGCCTGCGCGCTTGTGTAACCCGCTTGTGGACGCGCTGTGGGTAGTCTGCGGCTGCTACTGGTCGTGCCCGACCGCATTTTGCGGCGCGCCGTGCATCTCATGCTCGTTGAAGATGACTATGTGGTGCATACGGCGAAAACCGGGCAAGAAACAATGCAATTGGCTGCCAGCTGGGAGCCGGATGTCATTGTGCTTGACGTGGCGGTCCGGCATCAGGGTCTCGACGTCTGCCAACAGATCCGTGCGTGGTCGGATTTGCCGATCCTGGTCCTGGCAGAGCATGGGCAGGAGGAACTCATTGTTCGCGCGCTTGACGTAGGCGCGGATGATTATCTCATGCGCCCGGCCGAGTTGGGGCAGCTGTTGGTGCGTTTGTGGGTCATGCTTCAACGGCGGCGGGACCTGATGACGAAATCGAGAGTAGTGCACGTCGCCGGCCTAACAATTGACCTCGTCGGGCGTCGGGTACAGCGCTCGGGCCAGCTCATCCATCTTACACCCAAAGAGTATCAAATTTTGAGCATGCTCGTGAACAACCCGGATCGGATCCTAACCCAAGCGCAGCTGCTTGCGGGCGTCTGGGGCTCAGAGGCGCAGGGCACTCCTATCCTACGTGTCATGATTGGAAATCTGCGACGTAAACTAGAACCGGATCCGGCGCGGCAAACCATCATCGAAACGGTCGTAGGCATTGGGTACCGCTTCCGTGTCCAGCCCGACCTCGTAGCCCTACCCGGCTAGCAGTGCCTCTCATACAATCGGTATGGCAGGCCGTCGAGCGTATCCGGCGGCACGTCGCCTTTAGATTTGGCATGAGTATAGCCATTGTGCTCCTGGCCACTGCCCTGCTCCTCCTGATTAAGTTGAGTATTGGGCTGGAAGTCGCGAATATCTCCTTGGGCTATATCATCGCCGTGTTGTTGGCAGCTATTACCTACGGTCTCGGGCCTGGCATCGTCGCCTCAGTCGCAGCCTTCCTGGCCTACAACTTCTTCTTTGTTTTGCCGTTATACCAGTTCACCGTTGCCAACCGGCAGGATGTAACACGTCTCTTCTTGTTTCTGGTCGTCGCCATCATTACCTCGTCCATTGCTGCCCGGGCGCGCAATCAAGCCGAGCAAGCACGCCATCGCGCAGCAGTGCAGGAAGCGTTGTATGACCTCAGCCAAGCGATCAGTATGGAGGTTGCAGCGACCGCGATTTTGCCGACTATTGCCCACCAGATCGTGCGCTTGCTTGGCGTCGACGGCTGCGCCATCGTCCTATTTCAGGATGGTGTCCCGCAGACAACTGTTGCCGGTAGCGTTGGCAGTGAGGGCACCGCCGTGGTAACTCCCCTGCGTGTGGGCGATCGGACGCTCGGTATCGTACGGGTCTGGGAGCGACCACAACATCCTGCGGGCCCCGAAGCGCGACGGCTCTTGGATACGCTGGCGCGGCAGGCGACGCTGGCCGTGGAACGCAGCCGGCTGGCCGATGAAGCGACGCGCTTGCAAATCGTGGCCGAATCTGATCGCACCAAATCGGCGCTGCTTCATTCGGTGTCGCACGATCTTCGTACACCCATCACCGTGATTAAAGGGGCTGTATCAAACCTTTTGGACGAAAGCGTCCGCTGGGATGTGACTGCCGAGCGAACATTATTGGCAACTATTGATGGCGAAGTGGATCGGCTCAACCTGCTGGTGCGCAACCTGTTAGATATGTCGCGCATTGAAGCCGGCGTTTTTGTCCCGCCGACCGAGTTGGCGATGCTAGATGATGTGATCGGGCCGGTACTCTACCGCCTGCGACGCCTCATCGCTGACCGCCCCCTGACGGTTGA
>JBBRHB010000767.1:0-2456 GCA_038223355.1 Chloroflexales bacterium | reverse complement strand
ACAGGGCCAAAAAAGGAGCCGAGGACGCACTCTTCCGCCGCATTAGCGAGACGACCGCGCGCCTCTGACAGCCTCTCCACGCTCCGTTTCAGGATCCGCAGCTTGCCAACTCTTCTGAAGGGCCAAACTTCAGGACCGCCGCAGCATGCTGCGGCGGTCATCTTATTTGTATGTATGCAGCGGCAGCGCCGGGGCCTAATAGGCGACACCATCTTGCGGTAGCTACTCAGCCGTGAGCAGATAGCGATTGATTGCCCAGGCCACCCCATCTTCCCAGACCGGTGGCAGCACGGCGTCGGCAGCCGCCTGCACTTCTGGGATCGCGTTGCCCATGGCCAATCCCAGTCCGGCCCACCGGATCATCGGCAGGTCATTCTCCTGATCCCCAATGGCGATCACCTCTTCGCGTGGGATTCCCAGCCGTTGAGCTAGCTGTTGCAAAGCCGCTCCCTTGCTAACGCCCAGCGGCGTCAGTTCACCAAAATAGGCGTGCGACCGTAGCGACGTAAGTCGGCCCTCGAAGTGTGGGACCAGTTCAGCCAGCACCGTCGTAACAACCTGCGGCTCGGCAATGAAGAGCAGTTTCAGCGGTGCGCGAGCAGCGACGAGGCCGGCCAAATCCGGCTCGACAACCATTTCTATACCCTCGGGATGCAGTGCGTTGTACTCCTCGATCTCGGGCCTATATTCGGCGATATACTGGACCTCGTCGATAAACACAACCACCGGTAACTGCTTTGCACGTAGCAGTTGCACGCCTTCGACCGCAAGGTCGTTTGGCATGACTTCGTGATGATAGATTTCGCCTGTAGCCGGCTCAATGAGCAGACCACCCTGGTAGCAAATGACGGGAGCGTCGATGCCCAACAGTTTGACGAACGGCAACGTCGCATTAAAGGTCCGTCCTGTCGCCAGGGTCACCCGGACTCCATGTGCCTGAGCGTCAGCAATAGCGTGTCGGACGGCGATGCTAAGTTCCCCCGTTGGGTTCAGCACGGTGCCGTCAAGGTCAAGGGCGAGTAAGCGATAGGGCATATGGCTCCTTATAAATCGATAGTCTTTTCGATGCGGCGATCAGGAACGAGCCACATGATTGCGACGAGAACGTAGAGCGCACAGGCCAACCACGAGTTCACAAAAGCAAGCGGAATGGCCACAAAATAGATTACCGCCGATACCCAGCCCTTGAAGTCGCGCCCAACTGCGGTTGCTAGCACAGAATCACTGCCATTGACCGCAATGAGCGCGCGGGTAAGGATAAAATACGCGATTGCAGCCAGCCACAGAACCGCACCATAGACCGCAACCGGCCACGTGGCAAAGTTGTTCTCGCCCATCCAGGCTGTACCGAACGGGAAGAGCGATAACCAAAACAGCAGATGTAAATTCGCCCAGAGGACACCGCCATCCACGCGCTTAATGGCATGGAGCAGGTGGTGATGATTGTTCCAGTAGATGCCGATATTAATAAAACTCAGCACGTAGCTCAAAAACACCGGGATGAGCGGGCGCAGCGCGGCCAAACCGGCTTGATTCGGCACCCTCAGTTCCAGCACCATGATCGTGATGATGATGGCAATCACACCATCGCTGAACGCTTCCAGCCGGCCCTTGCTCATGCTGCATCTTTCTCTCGTGATTCATCGCTCGTCAGCTGATAACAACCCACAGCATAGTCAACATCGACAGTATGGTCAAGCATAGGGTGGGGCGGTCAGGATCGGAAGCGTTGATTTGTTGCACGCGTCCGAAAATGCGGCTAACATCTGGGAACTTCATCGGTGGCTCAGGTAAGGAGAGCAATGGAACAGTTTAGAAGCCTCTATGACACGCGCGTCTCACGCCGCACACTGCTCGGTGCCTTAGCTACAGCGGTGGTCACCGTAGGCGGGCGGGTGGTCCGTGGTCACGTATATCCCACCGGCACGTCGCAAGTCTGGCTCCCGCTGATTCAGGCCGGGGGCACGATAGCGGTCAACGATGCGCCGATCCTTGGTCCGGCATCAGGTACTGTAGCTCAAGCAATCGCTTGGTTTACAGCGAATGCCAATCCCGACCCGACCGTCGGCTATCAACAGCTTGACTGCACCACAATCGTTGATGCCTACCAGCAACAGGGCGACGCTGTTGGCATGGATTGGTTCCTCGCGCTGGCCCAGATGAGCGTCGAGACTGGCGGCTTGACCTCGTGGTGGTCGCTCCGACCGCAGCGTAATCCCGCAGGGATAGGAGTCACCGGCCAAGTCCAGGCGGGGACGCCCGATGCACCCCCCGGACCGGGCTGGGCCTGGCATAATAATCAGTGGGAAGAAGGCTTGAGTTTTCCATCATGGACCACTGACTCCGTGCCTGCTCATCTTGGCCGGCTGCTGGCCTATGCCCTGACCGATGCACAGGCCAACCCCGCCCAACAACAGCTTATTAACCAAGCGTTGGCCTACCGGCCTTTACCCCAG
>JBBRHB010000766.1:0-2486 GCA_038223355.1 Chloroflexales bacterium | reverse complement strand
CTACCCGCGCAGCCACGACACGATCGCCTTTGGCGCACCCTTAGCACTACACATGCATGACGGGGGCATTTACGCGGCGTGGTGGTGTATGGAGGCCGCGTTGGTTCACATCCGGTGGGCGCGGCTGGAGTTGATGGAGATCGACGAAGAGATGAGGAAGTGACTGATGAGCGGACGACGCAGTAACCCCTTGACACTCAACGCGGACCGGACGGTTCGCTCCGGCAGCTTTACAGCACTGGCAGACGCTATCCGGCAGGGGGCTGACCTGCGCGTCACGACGAGATTCCGCCACAACGAACACATCGATACGACCTCAAACAGCGCTGAGGCGATCGACGAGGTCGCTGAGTTCCGTGTCACCTATCTCCTGGACGATCGTTGGGCGGCCGGGATCATGACCCTGCGCCAGCCGGTCAACCTACCGGAGGGCTTTGGACCGCGCCCTTCCATGTCGTTCTTTTTGTATAACCAGAATGGCCAGCAGGCAATTGCCCGCCCATACATGGATGGTGCTCCGGCCGGTGGAGCGCTTGGCCCTGCGGCACTCGATGACTACCGTCACATGCCGCGCTACAACCAGCACGACAGTTGGGACGCTGGCACGAACGCGCCGAGTAGTAACTTCATCTACGACTTCGACTTCTACGAGTTCTGGGTCTACACCGGATGGAGCGAGGTACTGTCTCACACCGCAGATGGCAGGGTGCTCACGGGCTCGCTCGACGATCTCGTTGCGGCATTCAAAGGTGGCTGTGCTATCAAGCTCGGCATCCGGGGCCTCTGCTCGGCGCTTGACGAGAACCCGGCAGCCGCGCTTGATCACGAAGTCTTCGTTCACGGCGGATCGTGCTACTACTACACTGAACGCCAGTTATTTATGACCGGGACGCATCCGCTGGTGCGCGTACGTCCGGCGATTCCGCTGCGCTACAGCAGCGGCGGCTGGGATTTTGGTTGGCTGATGGCACGCTCAGACGGTCATGTCGCCCATTGGCTCTGCGACCCCTACACCCTCAGATTCCATAAGACGGCCGGACACTACGCGATGCGCTGGTTTGTTGCGACTGAAGGAGCGAGTTGATGGAGTACCGTTTGCTGGGCCGTAGCAACCTGCGTGTCAGTTCGATCGGACTAGGAAGTGCCACCTTCGCGCGCGAGATCGATGAGCCGACGGCCTATACCGTGCTTGATCGGGCGCTGGAACATGGCATCACGCTCTTTGATACTGCCGAGGCATACTCAGCAGGCCGATCCGAAGAGCTCCTGGGCCGCTGGATCAAGGACCGTGGTGTACGAGATCAGATTGTGCTGACGACCAAGGTTGCTCCACCCCTCGACGGCCAGCGTGTGATCACCTCGGCCGAGGCTAGCCTGCGGCGGCTACAAGTCGAAACGATTGACCTATTATTGTTGCATAGTTGGGACCCGAACACACCGCTTGAGCAGACGCTCGCGGCGCTAGATATACTGCGGCAGAGCGGCAAAGTCCGCGCTATCGGCTGCAGCAACTTCGCAGCATGGCAGCTATGCAAGGCGCTCTGGCGACAAGATGTGCAGAGCTGGGGCCGCCTCGAAGCAGTCCAACCCGTTTATAACCTAGCGCTGCGCACGATAGAGCCGGAACTACTGCCGCTCTGCGCC
This sequence comes from Chloroflexales bacterium, assembly GCA_038223355.1. Classification (GTDB taxonomy): domain Bacteria; phylum Chloroflexota; class Chloroflexia; order Chloroflexales; family Kallotenuaceae; genus JACDGP01. Next base: position 842 of record JBBRHB010000766.1, on the reverse strand, counting down.
GACCAACAGGTCGGTGTCATCACCTATAGTCCGGTGGGGGCCGGCTTCCTGACCGGCAAGTACCGGGCGGGCGAGCCGGTGCCGCGTGGCACACGCTTCGATATTGTACCCGGTCACCAGGGTATTTATTTCAATGACGCCGCGTTTCAAACAATGGAACGGCTGCGTGCCCGTTCGACCTCGCTCGGTCTCCCCATGGCTCACCTCGCCCTGGCATGGGTCCTGAGTCGCCCAGGGATCACATCCACGCTGATCGGTGCCCGCAGCCCGGCCCAGGTCGATCAGGTCTTTACAGCCGACGCTCTGCGTGGCGAACTCGGCCTGTAACAATATGAAGGAGCTAGCAGATGGATCCACAAGCTGGAGGGGCGAAGAAAAAGGTACTTGTTACCGGGGCCAGCGGGCTGATCGGGGGCCTGACAATCATGCATCTGGCACAGCGATATGAATTCAGTGGACTGAGCCGCCGGCCGGTTGCGGGCATCCCGCACCTGCAGGGTGATATTTGCGATCAGGCTGCCGTGCGCCAAGCTTGTCAGGGCATGGATATGGTGCTGCATCTGGCGGCCGAGACACAGGATTACGATAACTGGGAGAAAGTGATGTCGATCACCATGGGTGGGACACTGAATGTTTACCGGGCGGCACAGGCGGCCGGCGTGCAGCGCGTTGTGTTTATGAGTAGTGGTAGCACGATGTGTGGCTACGAGTGGTTCGAGGGTTCGCCTTATGGTGCACTCGCGCGCGGGGAGGCCGTCGAGCAGGGCTGGACGATGCTGGACTTTCGTGATCCACCACGGCCGGACGGCCCGTATGGCGTCGGCAAGCTGTTCGGCGAGAAC
>JBBRHB010000765.1:0-2498 GCA_038223355.1 Chloroflexales bacterium | reverse complement strand
GGTGGCCGATGCACTGCTCGAGGATGCTGTCCACCGCGCCGTCGTCGGCATCCTCGTCCGTCGTACTCTCCTCGATGGCCTGGTCGAAGAAGGAGGTGGGCGGCAACTGCTTGGTATCGCCCACCACCACGACCTGCCGGCCGCGCAGGATTGCGCAGACGCCCTCCTCCATCTTGATCTGCGACGCCTCGTCGAAGATCACCACGTCGAACTTGATGCGCGCCGGGTCGATGAACTGGGTCACGGTGAGCGGGCTCATCATCCAGCAGGGCTTCACTTCCAGCAGCAGCTCCGGGATGGTGGCGAGGAGCTTGCGCACGGGCCACACCATCCGCTTCTTATTGGCCTCGGTGGAGAGCCGCAGGTGCTGCCTGCCGGTGTCGTGCGCCAGGAATCGCTGCACCCCCTGGGCGTGCGCGGCGCGGATCGCCTCGCGGGCGCCGCCGATGCTCTCGTGGTCGAGCCTGCGGAACTCGGCCACCAGGGCATCCTGCTCCGCCGGTTGGAAGCGTGCCAGGGCGGGATGCCGCGTGTGCTGGTACGCGACCCAGGCCCGCAGCATGCCGTGCCGGAAGGCGGCGGGCCAGGTGTGCCCGGGCAGACCGGCGGCGGCGAGGTCGGCCGCGAGGTCCGGGAAGCCCAGGTTCGCCAGGGTGCGTCGCAAGCCCTGATACTCCAGCCAGTCCGCGAGCAGGTTCATCTCTGTGGCCAGCCGCCCGCTTACGGCGCGGGCCGTCGCCAGATCCGTGTCGCTGTCCCAGTCGCGCAAGCTCGACGGTGTGAACAACCGTCGGATCGCGTCCATGGTGGCCGTTAGCGTCGCCAAATCGCGTCGTCCTTCCTCAGCAAGCGCCCTCAGGCGCTGGACGATCTCGTCCGCCGCTACCCGAGCATACAATGTGTGCGGATTGACTCGCGCGGCCAAAAGCCCCAGCAAGCGATCGCTCTGCGCCATGGCCTGGCTGAGGGTTGTGGTGTCAGTGTCTACGCCGCGGTAATAGAGCCCGAAGAGCGAGCGAGCGGCAGTATTGCCGGCCAGGGCTTGTTCATGCTGTACGGTGCTGTGGGCGGCCATAATAGCTGCGTGTAGTCGTGCCGCGTATCGCCTGACAGTGTCCAGATTGATATCGCCATTCCATTCAGGCAGACTGGTAAGCGAGAACAGTTGGCGAGTCTCCTCCATCGCTTGTATCAGCGTGGCCAACAGTTGCCGCCCCTCGGCAGCCAGTACAGCTAGGCGTTGGGCTTCCGTGGGCGGAACCACATCCACGTCAGCCATCTCAGGGTCTGACGACATACTGAGCAGTTGCAGCAGCCTGTTGTGTTGGTCCATAGCCTGCTTCAGAAGGGTAGTATCGGTGACCGCGCCACGGAAATAGCGTCCGAAGAGCGAGCGCGCAGCAGCATTGCCGGCCAGGGCTCGTTCATGCTGCGCGGCGCTACGAACGGCGATGATAGCTGCGCGAAGCCGTGCCGCGTATCGCCTGGCAGTGTCCAGATTGATATCGCCATTCCACTCCGGCAGACTGGTTAGCGAGAACAGTTGGCGAGTCTCGTCCATCGTTTGTATCAGCATAGCCAACTCTCGCCGTCCCTCGGCGGCAAGGAGTGCTAGGCGTTGAGCAGCCGTTGACGTGACCACCTGCACCCGAGCCATCTGAGGGGCCGGTGACGTTTTAAGTAGTTGAAGCAGCTTGTGATGCTGGTCCGTAGCTTGCTTCAGAAGGGCAATATCGGTATCCACGCCTCGGTAGTAGTGCCCGAAGAGCTCGCGAGCAGTAGTACTGCTGGCCAGGGCCTGTGTGCGCCACTTGACGGTACGGGCAGCGTTGATAGCCGACCGTAGCCGACCGTAGTCAAGCCGCTGCGGTGCGAGTGTGCCATCCATGCGCTGCACGGCTTGCACAACCGCGCGGTCCTGACGATACTCACCGTTGAAAAGCCGTTTGAGGGGAGAGGCGTAGGGGCCATCAAGGCGAGCCTGCAGTTCGTCGAGCGGCAAAGCGAGAATGCGATCTTCATACGTGGAGAGCAGGCCTTGCCGTATTTGGTGATAGCGTGCCAACTCCTGGCAGACCTCTTCGTATACGGCTGGGCGGGTGGGAGCCTCGGTCAATAGAGCAGGGTCAAGACCCGGACCGTTGCCGATTGTCTCCGCCATATCGAGCATCCAGCGCACTGTCCGCAGCCGTAGGTCGGGGAGGCTTGAGCCAGCAAGGTGAGCGACCTCATTGGCGATGCCTTCCAACGAGTCGATAGCGGCTTCGATCATCTGCATTGTGAGAGGAGAGGCGTGGGGGCCGTCGAGGCGAGCCTGCAGTTCGTCGAGCGGCAAAGCGAGAATGTGATCCCTAGACGTAGTGAGCAGGTCTTGCCGTATTTGGTGATAGCGTGCCAACTCCTGGCAGACCTCTTCGTATACGGCTGGGCGGGTGGGAGCCTCGGTCAATAGAGCAGGGTCAAGACCCGGACCGTTGCCGATTGTCTCCGCCATATCG
>JBBRHB010000764.1:0-2500 GCA_038223355.1 Chloroflexales bacterium | reverse complement strand
CATTTGTCACTGGAAGGGACATGGCGAGCTTCTCCGCGCCCTGGCAATAGCGAAGGCTACAGTCCCTGAGTTCATGTTGCTGATCGTAGGCGAAGACGATCTAAGCGCTGCGCCAGGACGTGGCAGTTTTACCACAGAGTTGAAGGCGCTCGCCCTTGAGTTGGGGCTGACGGAGCAGGTGATCTTTACGGGCTATCGGAGAGATATTCCACAGGTGATGGCAGCATGCGCTATCTATGCCATGCCCAGCTTCGAGGAGCCATTCGGCATGGTATACCTTGAGGCAATGGCGATGCGGAAACCAGTGATCGCGCTCGATAACGGTGGCACACCCGAAGTAGTGGACCACGGAAAGTCCGGACTCTTATCTCCTCCCCATGATATCGCCGCGCTGGCCGCGAATATCCTTTCGCTGCTCCAGGATCCTGCGCTCCGCCAGCGGATGGGCTGTTACGGACGCCAGCGGGTTGAACAGTACTTTACGCTGCAGCGGATGGCGGACGATGCCGAGCGCGTCTACCGGCAACTGGCGCGCAGGCCCACATCGCCACGTTGATAGTCCGGTGGCTGCACCGCTCGTGATGCAAGGTCTGGAGGCCCCGGTGCCAACCTAGAGTGAGCGTCAGCAAGAGCGGATACACACTCATCAGATGGACCGCCTTGCGGGTCCTCGCACAAATCGGCGCGATCAGTTCGTCCCAGGCCCACTCCATCCGTCGGCCACCCCATCGGCCTGCTTACCAGGCGCGAGCAGCCTGGGTGACTATGGAGGCGCATATCGACTGATTCTTAACTTCGCTCCTGACGATACCTCAACCGTCGCGTGCTACGATCCCCCCAACGGATAAATGAAGCGTGCCCGAGAGAGGAAGGGCCATGTCCACGAAAGCAGAATTGCGGGCGTTGACGGGACTGCGTGTCGTGGCGGCGCTGGCTGTCGTGCTGTATCACTATGCCGCCTTCTTCGCCGCGCCGGTCGGGTGGGGCGGGCTGGTGGAGCGAGGAGCTATCGGGGTCGATTTCTTCTTCTTACTCTCGGGATTCATTCTGGCGTACACCTACACACGGGATGATGGCTCCTTTCGCGGCACGTACCGTGCCTTCTGGGTCGCCCGCATAGCCCGCATCTACCCGATCTATATTGTCGGCCTGGCTCTCGACCTGGCCCCGTTTCTGGGTCGGCACCACGGCGTGAAAGGGGACATCGCATCTGGGCTGCTCCATCCACTCCTGTTACAATCCTGGGTTCCATTCGTAATTGACGCAAAGTCGTTGAACCCTCCTAGTTGGTCGCTCTCCTGCGAGGCGTTCTTCTACCTGCTATTTCCGGCCTTGCTTCTCGCACTGGCACCCCTGCCGTGGCGCTGGCTGGTCGGGATGCTAGCGCTGTGCTGGGGTGTGTTCGCCTTCATACCGCTCACAGCCATCACGCTGGCGGAGCATCACGGCCATCCCGTACTGTGGTGGCAAGACTATATTCTGGAGTACAACCCGACACTGCGTCTGCCCGAGTTTGCGGCGGGCATTGCCCTAGGAACCCTCTGGATGCGCCGCAAGGTGTACGCACCGGTATGGGCGCCACTGCGCAATCTGCCTCGCGATGCCCTGGTGCTCATCGTTGTGGCGGCGCTTTGTGTTTTGGCCACAATACCCGTCATGCTGCCTTTGGCTTTTCCATTGGGAGCGATCGTAGGGCCGCCGATGGGCTTGTTAATCGTCTTGCTGGCGAGTGGACGCGGGCAGATTGCATGGTTCTTCGCTACCCGCCCGCTGGTCTGGCTGGGTGAGATCAGTTATGGAGTCTATATCCTGCATTGGCCAATATGGTGGTGGACGGCCCACTCTGCCGGACGCATCCTACACCTTTCTGCGTCCTCACCCCTACTCCTGGCAGTGTATCTCCTGGCGCTCGTGGTCACAGCCGGTGCTAGTTACCGCTGGCTAGAGACGCCAGCGCGGCACGCCATTCGTGCCCGTTGGTCAGAGCCACAGGCCAGGGCACGGGAGGCTAGGTCTATGGTCGCACCGTCAGGATAGGAAGGTCTGCGCCCCTTCAGGCACTCTTGCACGGGCGTGGGATGGCGAACAACCAGGCATGCTATCGGGCTCTCCGGTCAGTCAGGCGTGTCCTGGGGTGAGCTTAACACCACGCTGGACTCGACCCTTGCTGTGCGCCCCTCAACTGTCACCACAGCCATCCCCCGTAAGCATGGGGGATGGCTGCGGAGTGCTGTGCCGCTCTAGCAAGAGCAAGGCCCGGCATCGCGATGTCGATTCGGCTCGCATGCCGGGCCTTGCCGATGGTAAGTGCGCTTCAGTACGTCACAGGGAGTGTGCCAGTGCCAGTTAGCTCGTCTTGCGTGCGCCGATCAGGATGAGGTCGACGTTGGCAGCTGAGCCGCCGTAGGGCGAGAGCTGCAGGTCCACCGTGTTGGTGCCGGGCGCGAGCTCGGAGAGGGGGACCGGCAGGGCGATGGTGCGCCACGCGTAGGCGAGGGTG
>JBBRHB010000763.1:0-2523 GCA_038223355.1 Chloroflexales bacterium | reverse complement strand
GCTCGCCGAGTAAACCATGTCCCCGCACGTCAAGGAAGAACTCGGTCTCATCCAGGTATTGTCGCTTACCGGTGGTTCGGTAAAGCTCAACCAGTCCCATCTCGACCTCTGGATGACCGTCGGCCCAGACACGCTTGCCCTGCTCTTCTGGTCCGAATGTCGCGCAGACATGGTCGGCTAGGCGTGTCGCAATGTCGAGCAGTGCAGTGCTACCCGTTGCACGGTAGTGCGCAACGGCTGCTTGGAACAGATGCCCTGCGCAGTATAGTTCGTGCAAATCGACGTTGCTCCATCGTTCGGCTGCACGTTCGAACATAAAGTAGGTGTCTAGGTAGCCGTCCGGCTGTTGTGCCGGCCCAATCTCGGCAATAGCCTTATCGACCAACTCCTGGAGACGTTGATCGTGCTCTGTGGCCAGCGTCCATGCCGCTGCTTCCAGCCATTTATACAGATCGCTGTCGTTGAAGAATCGGCCTTTGAAGGGAATATTTGAGTTACCTGCCGCACGTCGAAAATTATCGATTCGGCCGGTCTCCTCGCATAGTTGGTATTGGGCAGGTAGGGTGACTTCTCGATTCGTACGGCGGCGCGGTGCCCAAAAGGTATCAGTGAGTTTTACTGCGGTCAATGGCACAGGACGCAAGCGCGCCTGGGGACTGCGCGTTGTGTCGACAACGACGGGGGCGGATCGACCTTGATCGGCCATTGTTCTAGTACCTCCTAATCAGTAGTGCTACTACTTGATGACTAGTTCGGCTTGCCGGCTTACACAGCGTCTGATGCCACTCGTGACAAGGCCCGCGAGGGACTTCGTTTGCAAACGCGGCGAAGGATGGCAAACGTTTGCACGGCAAATACTATAATGGCAAACGTTTGCTTTGTCAAACCGTCAAGCGCAAGGTCACTGGTCGGCAATGGCGGGTCGGCCGTAAAGCTGGGGAGGTTAACGAGTCGCCACATAACGTAAACAGGTAGGAGTCGTACTCGGCTCCTGCCTGTTTGCGCATCTGAACTTGGACCAAGACCCACCGGCTTGTGACAGCTCCGGCACTGGTAACTAGAGTATTGTAGCCCGCCCAAAAGCATGACTATGCAACGCTGGCCTGGTTACGGAATGCTACAGTGTTGCAACCCGACCGCTGCCTCTTCCCGCTGTGCGTCGCTTGACTGGACCGTGATCGTCTCTCCGACTTGCAACTGGGTTGCCGGCGTATCAAGTTCACATAACACCTTGGTTAGCACATTGGTCTCTAACTGCACAACCTGCTGATTATTTTGCTGGCTAATGGCACTAACTTTTCCCTGTACTACCAGCCGTGCATATCCGTAGTCCGAGAAAAAGTGATCCGCTTCCATCGCTCGTGCAATTTGGTCAGCCGACACATGCACGACCGGTGCGGACGATGGCAAAGGGGCCACCGTAATTGGATCTCGTACTCGACATGCGGCTAAGCTGAGGATCATCAGGAGCGCTACCCCCTGCCAAATCGGCCGCGCTGCTCTCCAGCGCGCGATATGTCCAGTTCGGACGCTGCGTGTATCCGCATGGTGAGCATTGGCCTGCTGAATATATAATGGTCGCATGGCGATCCCGCTCCTCACTATGGTGCTTGTCTATCCCATGCACCATACCGCCTTCGCAGGATCATAACAAGCACTCACGTGTAGCGGCAGCCATCCTCCCACGCTCCCTCTTATGACACGAGTTCAGCGTCCTGCAGCCAACGCACCGCCAATGTGACCGCGACCCCATCTTCGGCGAGGGCCACTACGAAGTCGGGCACATGCAGGCGACTGTCGATCTGTTGCCGCAAGTAGTAGAAGCCGAAGGTCGAGGCGATTGCACCGAGCGCTCCCAGCGCTGCGCCGGTCAGCGCCGGTTCACCCTGGGACTGCGCGAACGTGCCCCCTCCTACCGCACCGATCAATGCGCGACCCACGAGTGGCCCGGGCTTGATCCTGGCCGGTATCCCGGGTGTCTTGTCTGCCACCATCTCGCCCAGCGCCGCCACCTTCGTCACCGCCGCCGCCTGTGGGCTTCCCAGACGCTGCCATGGCGCGCCCAGCTCCTCTGATGCCCCCTGGTTGAGATAGCTGCTAATCGTCGCCAGCCCGGTCATCGAGCGCATCCCGCTGATCACGCCAACTAGGGCCGCCTGGCGAACGAATGTCGTTGTATCCATGAAGTGTTTCCTTATAAATCCCCAGTCTGCCACAGCATGGAGCTTACCAGCGGTGCTGGACCAGCGGACGCACGTGCGTGTCGTAGGTCTCCTGAATGCGCTGCTGCGTCGCCTTGTCCAGTGGCGGTAGCTCCACTGCCCGTACATTGGTCTCGACCTGTTCCGGTGTTTTCGCTCCGGGAATCGTCGTTGTTACCTCTGGATGTTGGATAATCCAACGCAACGCGAGCTGCGCCATACTCGCACCTGCTGGCACCAATGGCCTCAACTCCTCAACGGCCCGCAGCCCCGTCGCGTAATCAACCCCCGAGAATGTTTCGCCCTGATCGAACGCTTCACC
>JBBRHB010000762.1:0-2544 GCA_038223355.1 Chloroflexales bacterium | reverse complement strand
CACACGTACGCCGCAGCGGCTAGAAGCTATCGCTTTATTGCAACGGCTCCAGGCGGAAGCACCGGCTGAACCGGCACTGGTCGTGCCGCCGCGCAAACGACGCTGGCTACAGCTGCTGCTGCTAGTGCTTGTGCTCCTCGTTATTATTGGGGCACTTGCTGCGATCTTCTTTGGACAACAGATCCTGCACATGCTGGGGGCAGCGTGAGCGACGTAGTTAACCTCCCCGAAGAATATCGTACGTTGCTGGTCGCCGAGATCGGCAGTGCGATTACACGCGTCTCATTGATCGACGAAGTTGACGAGACCTACCGACTTCTTGCACGCAGCGAGACGTGGAGCACGCTCTATGGGCCAACTACCGATGCGACGGTCGGGATTATGCAGGCTGTCGCTGCGATTGCTGAAACGACCGGCCGTGAGCTGGTGCGCGATAACCGGCTAATAATCCCAATGGATCGCGACGGCAATGGCGTTGAGGCACTGGTCGTTACGACGAGTGCGGGTGGCGCGTTGCCGGTGCTGGTCATGGGCCTAGCTGCCGACGGCCATCTCCAGAGTGCGCAGCATGCAGCACGAGCCAGCTACACGCGCTTGTTGCAACCCTTTACCGTAGATGAAATCGCGAACACATCGGGAGATTGGTTGAACCGGCGGCTGCTAGCCATGGCCCAAAGTCACCCGGAAGCGATCATTATTGCGGCGGGTAATGATGAGACCAATGGTACGGCGTTGCAACGGCTGGTCGATATTGTACGGCTGATCGAGCGCCAACAGCCCACGCCGTCACCCATAATCTTCGCGGGTGATGCAGCGACCGGCGGCAAAGTCAAAATGGCGTTGGACACCGCAATACCCCTCACTATTGTTGAGAGCCTGCGGCCTACACCTGAGTATGTGCGTATTGAGCCGGCACGTGGACTGCTGCGGAAACTGTATGCAGAGCATCATCTTCAGGATTTACCCTGGAGTAGCGGCCTCGCGCAGATGCGCGTTACCTATATTAGCAGCGCGGCCGAAGACCAGGGCCTGATGATCCGCTTTCTGGGCGAACGCTACAAACGGAACATCCTGGCGCTCGATATGGGTGCGTCCACAGCGGCAGCGCAGCTCATGAGTGCAGGCCATTATTCCGAGGCGATTATGGGATCATGTGGCACGCAGCGTGGGGCTATCGACGTGTTACAAACGGCAGGTGCCGAGACCATTATGCGCTGGCTGCCCTGGGAAACTGACGCCGAGGCACTCGAGAACTGCCTGCTCAATCGTCGCTTAGCATCCCCATATGCGCCGGCCGACCTCGACGATCTGCTGCTTGATCATGCACTATTACGCGCGGGCCTGCAGATGACCTACCGGGCCCTACGCGATGAGCGGCCTGAGGCACCGATCGATCTCGTCATCGCGGGTGGCGCAGTCGCACGAGCGCCCCGCCCCGGTCTCGCGGCACTTACGCTGCTCGATGTCTTACAGCTTGACGGCAGCCGTATGGCGCTGGCACTCGATCTCTATCTAGATACCCTCAGCTTGCTACCGGCGAGCGGTGCATTGGCGCGGGTGGATGCCGAGGCAGCCGCATGTTTAGCCGAGCAAGATGCACTAAATAGCGGGCCACTGGCGACAGTGATCGTGCCGCACGGTGAGTTGGCAGGCAAGGTCGCTGAGGTCGAGCTTACACCGGTCGGGGGACGAACACTCCGCGTAGTCGTTGAGGCCGGCATGCTGGTACGTTTGCCGCTGCCGCGGGGCCAATATGGAACGCTCCGTATTCAACCGACTCAACATGTGGCGATTGGCGCGAATCCGCCGGGCGTCGAAGTGGTAACCCGTGAAGCAGCCATTGCCGGGAGCGCTCTCGGCGTCATCATTGATGCTCGTCCACGAGGCAGCATGGCACCGGCCGATTTTGGTGAACGCCAGCGGCTGTTGCTCACGCACCTGCGAGCCCTGGATGCGTTGCCGTCGAACAGTTCGTATACTACTGCAGAGGTGGCCACCGGCGTAGCAACCCCACCGAGCGTCCCGGCCAATACCAGTCCTGCTAAGCCCGCCTCAGCACCGCAAGACGTAGACGTCCTGCCGACAGACGATAATGCTTTGGCGGCCTTACGCCAGGATCTGATTTCGACTGCCAAGCCGAAGCGTGGGCTCTTTCGCAACAAGCACTAGGAGCGAAGCGATGATCGAGCGAGTTTGTCCGGTCTGCGGCCATGGCAATGCAGTCGAGGAGCCCGTGTGTACAGCCTGTGGTGCTGATTGGGTGCCACAGCCGCTGGCTCGCCGTCCACAATACGCCCTGGCTCAACGCTGGCAGCAGCTACCGCCGCGCTGGCAAACCGCTGCCAAAGCGCTCGCGCTTGGTGCGACAGCAGTTGCCCTGGAAGTCGGCACTGCCCTGTTGCGCGACCAGCAACGCCCCCCATCCACAGCGCTCACGCGCCCCACCGACGAAGCACCGAAGCTGCGTGCGATCCAGCGCCGTGTCTGGCGTACCTACCAGAATGGCACGTTGGAACGCGAAACGCTAGAAGAAACGCAGTGGTT
>JBBRHB010000761.1:0-2545 GCA_038223355.1 Chloroflexales bacterium | reverse complement strand
GAGCATTATCATCAGTTTGAAGGTGGCTGAGCATACCCGTTCCTTTCATCATCGCTAAATTCCTCTCCTACTCTATCGCATACAGCATGTCGATGACTATGCGCGCTATCATTTCTTCAAGCAGATGGCTGCGGGGTATCTTGTGGCACGGGTCGTGCCTGCTAATGGAGGATCAAACCCGGTAACTGCCTTGTATTGAGGCTGCAGGTGCCAATCCAGAGCTTGTACACTGCCGTACGTCCCATGCTGAGCGAGCCATCGTACCATTAGCTATAGTATAGCTTTACTGCTACCCATGCGCGGGATAGTGGTGAACTGGAGAGATTGCTATGATCATGCCCGAGGAACGCCGTCCGGTCGAGCCCCAGGATCTCTTTCGACTAGCCTTTCTCCAAGGTGCCCGGCTTTCGCCGGCTGGAACAACGGTGGTCTATTCTGCGTCCACCGTTCGGCAACACGACGAACAAGAATATGTCACGCTCTGGTTCCTGGATCTTCACGGCGGTGCCCGCCAACTAACTGCTGGCATGGCCAAGGATACGAACGCGCAATGGTCGCCCGACGGCACCCAGATCGCCTTTTTGTCGACGCGCGACGACAAACCCCAGATTTACGTCATTCCTGTGACCGGTGGCGAGGCCCGGCGCGTAACCTTCCTTAAGCAGGGCGTCGGCGGAGGCCCCGTCTGGTCACCCGACGGACAGCGTTTAGCCTTCGCCGCCCCACCGGCGGCCGATCCACCCGATCTCAAGCAGCCCTACCGTCTCACCCGCAACATGTATCGTTTTGACGCGGCAGGCTATCTTGATGGCGTTGCCCACGACATATGGGTCGTCGGTGTTACTGGTGGCGAACCGCACAAGCTCACCGACGATGGCTGTCAAAATAGCATGCCAGTGTGGTCGCCGGATGGGACCGAACTCCTCTACCTCGCGTCGCTCTTTCCCGATGAGTATCGAATGTATGCCCGGCTGCGAGCCGTCACGCTGGACGGGAACGTGCGCGAGATCATCGGCGAGTGGGGCCAGGTGCTCTCGATGGCTTGGCTGCCTGATGGCCAACAGATCACTTTTGTCGGCGGACCACATGGTCGACCGATTGGTTCCAAGTCGGATCTATGGCTTGTTGACCGCGCGGGTCGCACCCCGGTCTGCCGCACGCCGACTCTGCCAAGTGGCGTTGGTGGCTCGCTCCAGCCCGATATGGCTGCCTTTGGCGACATCGCAGCTGCGCCACCGCTCCTAGTGACTGCCGACGGCGCTGCTGCCTATGTGCAGAGTCAGCAAGGCGGCATAGTCCAAATTGTGCGTGTAGCGCTCACCGGTCAAGAGGAAGTGGTGCCGGTCGTAACCGGCGACCGCGCTTGCTTTCCGCTCGATCTCGCTGCGGACCACTTGCTGTTTGCCGCGAGCCGTCTGGATAATCCGTCTGAGCTGTTCCGTTGCACACTAGCGGGCGGCGACGAACAACAACTGACTCACCTCAATGATGCTGTCCTACATGGACTGGCATTACCCGCCGTCGAACATCTCCAATTCCAGGGGACTGATGGCGTACCGGTGGAGGGGTGGCTCCTTACGCCCGCTCACGGCCAGGCCCCGTATCCCACCATCCTCTATATCCACGGTGGGCCACACTCCGGCTTCGGTCACATCTTCTCGTTCGATTTTCACATGCTCTGCGGCGCGGGCTACGCCGTATTGTTCGTCAACCAGCGCGGCTCCACCGGCTACGACGATGCCTTCGCCACGGCGATCAAGGGCGACTGGGGTAACCTCGACTACGGTGACCTCATGGCCGGCGTTGATACAGCGATTGCCCGCGGTCTTGCCGATCCCGACCGCCTTGGCGTCTGCGGCTTATCCGGTGGTGGGAATCTGTCATGCTGGATCGTCGGCCAGACCAGCCGTTTCAAGGCCGCTGTCCCCGAGAACCCGGTAACCAACTGGGTAAGCTTCTATGGCGTCAGCGACATCGGGCCGTGGTTCGCCGTCGAGGAGCTTGGTGGCAAGCCCTATGAGATCCCCGAGGTCTACCGTCGCTGCTCCCCAATCACCTATGCGCACCGTTGCACAACTCCGACTTTGCTCGTTCAGGGTGAAGCCGACTACCGCTGCCCTGCGGAACAATCCGAGCAGTTCTTTGCCGTTCTCCGAGCGAACGGCTGCCCGGTAGAAATGTTACGTCTTCCGGCGAGCTCGCATGCTGGCTCAATCCGTGGCGAGCCCGTCCTCCGCCGTGCCCAAAATGACGCCTTGCTCGACTGGATGAACCATTACGTGCGAGTTCCAACCGGCAATTGAACGTGGAATAGACCTTTCTTTACGATTCTTTAACAAGGTAGTACACTGAGCCAACCAAAATCTGGGCCCCAGTCGACATAGCCGTCCTCACGCCTACCAGCCCCAGTCTTTTGCTCTACAGAAGGAGACGGACCATGGATCAGCAGCCGCGATGGATCAGACCTCGGTTCTTGAAGCTCGTCAGTGCCTTTGTCGTACTTGTTGGCATCTTAAGCGCCTGCGGTGGGACAACACCGGCGGCT
>JBBRHB010000760.1:0-2570 GCA_038223355.1 Chloroflexales bacterium | reverse complement strand
CAAGCGCCAAGTTCTTGCTGGCTCACTGCGAGCAAGGCTATACCGCGAATGTGCCGCTCGATGTGATGTACGACGACGAGGCCATGCTGGCATATAAGTTCGATGGGCAAGAGCTCGAGCCCGAACATGGCTTCCCGCTACGGCTCTTTGTGCCGCACAAGTATTTCTGGAAGTCGGCCAAGTGGCTCCGCGGCCTCGAATTTTTGCCTGAGGATAAGCTCGGTTTTTGGGAACGCTATGGTTATAATAATCACGCCGATCCGTGGCAGGAAGAGCGTTACAGCGACGACTGACACCACGGGCACCAGCAGAAGCGTAAGCTGCCGGTTTTGAGCCCGTCGGCTTTTGATTCCCCGGCTCTGTAGTACGTATTTGGCGCGGCAGTGTGCTAGAATACGCGGACGAGGTGAGTTATGCAACATGAGGCACCATCCCAAACATCCCACCGGCAGGGACAAACAACCGGCGTTAAGCTCCGTGCCTTATTAGTCGGCGTAGAAATATACCGTGAGCATAGTCCATGGAGTGCCGCAGACTCGCTGGCTGAGTTGGCACGGCTGGCAGATACTGCTGGCCTCATAACCGTCGCTCAAGTCTCGCAAAAACTTTCTCGTCCCTTCCCCAAACATTATATTGGTCCCGGCAAGGTACAAGAAATCCGCGATCTACGCGACTCCCTCAACTACGATGTCGTTGTTTTTGACGATGAACTGACTGGCTCGCAAACCCGTAATTTGGAGGAAGACCTCCAGGCGCGCGTCATTGATCGAACTCAGTTGATCCTTGATATCTTTGCCCAGCACGCTGCAACCCGCGAAGGGCGCTTACAGGTTGAGTTGGCGCAGCACCAGTATTTGCTGCCCCGCCTCCGCGGCCAGTGGGGTCACTTGTCACGCCAGACTGCTGCGAGCGCTGGGGGTGGCGCAATTGGTGTTCGGGGACCCGGTGAAACGCAGTTAGAAACCGACCGACGGTTAGTTGGTCAGCGTATCGCGTTTTTGAAGGCGCAGCTTGAGGAGGTGCGCGCCCACCGCGAGCGCTACCGCGAACGACGGCGCCAAACTGGTATTCCTATCGTCTCGTTAGTCGGCTACACGAACGCTGGGAAATCAACCCTGTTGAACGCGCTGTCTGGGGCAGCGGTTAAGGCTGAAAACCAGCTGTTTGCCACCCTTGACCCGACGACACGCCAGGTTCATCTGCCCGGTAGCCGCACAATTTTACTGACTGATACAGTAGGTTTTATTCAGCGCTTGCCCACATCCCTGGTTGCCTCCTTTCGTGCCACGCTCGAAGAAATTGCTGAAGCTGACTTGTTGTTGCATGTAGTCGATATCACGCATCCTAATGCTGAAGAACAAGCAGAAACAGTGCTTGAGACCCTGGCCGATCTTAACCTTGATGAGACGCCGGTGCTAACCGTGCTCAACAAGATTGATCAGCTTGAAGGCGTGACCGACGAAGAAAATCGTCACTTGCCTGAGACAATGCAGTTGTCGCCTGATCGTGTCCCGGTATCAGCCGAATTCGGGTGGGGCCTTAACACACTACGGGCCAGGATTGAGGAAGCTCTTGCAGGTCAAATGACTGAGTTGCAGGTCATCTTGCCCTATTCGCGGAGCGACCTGGTAGCGCAATGGCGCCAGTACGGTACGCTCGAACAGGAAGAGTATGTCTCGGATGGCGTGCGCGTGAGCGGCAAGCTCCCAATCCAACTCTTGAGCCAGTATAATGCGTATCGGGCGCGGCCCACCAAGCTGATCGAGGTGTGAGGCCCTGTCAGACGACAAAAAACTCTGCTGGCAGTGTTAAACTGCGCCATAGGTACCATGAACCCACGCTCCTGTACGGCTGCCAAGGCGTTGCAATATCGCGGATGCGAACTCCTTTAGGCAGTTCATCTAGCCGGTAGGCTCGTTGCACAGCCTGCCGAATGCCAAGATCATCAACCGGCAAGACATCAGGTCGCAGTAATGCGAAGATTAAATACATTTCGGCGGTCCAGCGTCCGATCCCTTTGACCTGCACCAGTTGCGCAATAATCGCTTCGTCGTCAAGCCGTGGTAAATGGTCCAGATCGAGTAGTCCACTATCCACCTTGGCGGCCAGATCCAAAATATACCGGGCCTTTTGGTTCGATAGCCCGGCTTCGCGTAGACTTTCGGGAGTGTGTGCTAGCACAGCAGTGGGCGTTAACGATCCCACGCGCTCGATTAGCCGTCGCAGAATCGCTATGCTTGCCTTAACCGAGATTTGCTGGGAGACGATGGCATCAACTAGAGCGTCAAAGCCCTGAACTGCTGGCTCCAGTGTGAATGGACCGACATAGTCAATGATGCGTCCAAGTGTTGGATCACATGCTTGCAAATGAACGACAGCCTCCGCGGGGTCGAAGCGATAATCAAAGGACACGACGTATTTCCTTCCTATCATCGGAGCAGACCTGATGCCCGATCTGTTGACGCACGTACTCGATCTTTTGTTCCCGCCGCGCTGTGCTGGATGTGGCAAATATGGTGCCTGGTTCTGCCGGCCCTGCACATTGCGCTGCCGCCCCCTTACATCTGCCG
>JBBRHB010000759.1:0-2572 GCA_038223355.1 Chloroflexales bacterium | reverse complement strand
TGGGCGGCAGTACTGCTGTCAGCGGTTGGCCGACGACGTTGGCAGGCACGGGAAAGCCGCCGGTCTTAAACGGCTTACAGTCGAGGAAGGTGCCGTCCTGGTCATAGCGCACGATCATATCGGGAATTGCACTAAGGAGTGCGCCAACGTGCTCTCCGCTCCGCCGCAACTCATGACTCATCCGCGCCAAAAACTCGCTCTTGGCGGCGCTAGCCTGCTCTGCCTGCTCCGCCTGCTCTTTGGCCGCCCAGACCGCCTGTTCCACGCGTTTCCGCGCCGTATCCATGCGGTGGAGCAGCAGGGCGCTCCAGATCACAAGGCCGGCGAACACGACTGCGTTCACCATCGCAAAGAGAACCGTACCAACCTCGGTCCCAAAAAGACCGGCCTGTTGCGCCTGCACACGCAGCCAGCCCACGCCTAATGGCACAGCGATCGCGGCCGGCAACAGCTGGCGCATCATGCTCCCGCCCGGACCCTCGCTCCGGAAGAGGGCAATGATGCCATGCTGGGGTGTCGTCAACAGGAGGCCTAGCGTAAGCACTAGGAAGGTGATCGCTGTCGGCAGAGCCATCGGGATGTAGCTACTGATGCCTGCTACGGCCACGGCATTGTAGATGTAGCCAACCAGCGCTAAGAGTGAAATCAGTCCGACCGCGACTGCCAGGCTTTGCACCAATGCAAAAGAGCGCCGGCGGTGGTCCAATCTGAGGAGTGCAACTCCGAACAGGACAAAGCAGATGGCGGCATTGGGAGCCATCCGGTTTGGCAGGCCGGGGCCGCGATCGAGCTTGTCGTGAAAGAGCCAGCGGTCGATACCGCTTTCCCGGCCGATAATGAGACTGCCGAGCTTGAGCAACCCAACGCAGATCACAAGCACCGCGCCTAGCCGTGCCAACTGTCGCAGTCGTTGAGCGGATTGGTTGGCGTACTGACCGACCATGCTCGCCTGACACAAACGGAGGCTGACGCCGACCACGATAAAGGTGACGGCGGCCATAGGATTCACGGCGACTGCCTGCGGATTGCCCCGCTTCATAATCTCGTTATTAAGCATCCATCCCAGGAGCACGATCGTACCCGTCACAACCGGCAGGACACTAGCAGCATGAGCCCAAGCGTCGAGTCGTCTCGCCTCAGGCTGACCTAGCGCCACTGCCGTGTTCGACTCAAGCATCTGCGGTTGAACGCGCCTGTATATTCAGAACATCAGGGGCACAGCCGGTCGCAAGCTGATTGTCGAAGGATACTGTCATCCGATGATCGCTCCCACTTCAAGCCGAGGGGATATTGCACCCAGTATGCAGGGTATATCGTTGTTGCACATGGTACGGCAGTCCCCCCTACTCCCACCCGATTACACAAGTGGGGGCAGCTGCAACCCAGCTGCCCCCACAGATCAAAAAAACTGCTGGCCTTCGGTGCCAGATCTCGAAGTCGGTCAGCTAATGTTCGGCAAGCCGGCCAGAGCCATCGCGATTTCTTCCTCGGGATATTCGTAATCCTGTAATTTACCGGCCTGATAGTCGATATACGCCTGCATATCGAAGTGGCCGTGGCCGCACAGATTGAACAGGATCGTTTGCCCTTTCCCTTCTTCCCGGCAGCGGATCGCCTCATCAATCGCCCCACGGACCGCGTGATTGGCCTCCGGGGCCGGAATAATGCCCTCGGCCCGCGCAAACATCAGCCCCGCCTCGAAACAGCGCAGCTGCGGTTCGGCGCGCGCCTCAATCGCATCCAGCTTTTTAAGGTGGCTAACGATCGGCGCCATGCCGTGATAGCGTAGGCCACCGGCATGAAAGCCCGGCGGGACGAAGTCGTGGCCGAGCGTGTTCATTTTGACCAACGGGGTCAGCTTGGCCGTATCGCCATAGTCATAGGCCAGCGGTCCCCGCGTCAGGCTGGGACAGGCCGCTGGCTCGACCGCGATGATGCGGGTCTTACGCTCGCCGCGCCACTTGGCCGGCAAGAACGGCAAAACGATGCCGGCGAAGTTCGAGCCCCCGCCCGTACAGCCCACGATAATATCCGGGTATTCGCCCGCCATTTCGAGCTGCAACAACGCTTCCTCACCGATGATCGTCTGGTGCATCAACACATGATTAAGTACGGAGCCCAGCGCGTACTTGATCGTGCCGCCACTGGTCGCCGCGACCTCCACTGCTTCCGAAATCGCCATGCCCAGGCTACCCGATGAATCGGGATGTTCCGCCAGTATCGCGCGTCCAGATTGCGTCTTGGGACTGGGACTGGCCGTGACCTGTGCCCCGAAAGCTTCCATTAACGCGCGCCGGTACGGCTTTTGATCATAGCTAACGCGCACCATATAAACATCGCACTCCAGCCCAAAGAAGGCACAGGCCATCGCCAGCGCCGAGCCCCACTGGCCTGCTCCCGTCTCGGTAGCGAGCTTTCGTACACCTTCCTGCTTGTTGTAATACGCCTGCGGCACCGCAGTATTGGGCTTATGGCTACCTGCCGGACTCACGCCTTCGTACTTGTAATAGATATGTGCCGGCGTATCCAGCATCCGCTCTAAGCGGTGCGCCCGGAACAGCGGCGTGCAGCG
>JBBRHB010000758.1:0-2574 GCA_038223355.1 Chloroflexales bacterium | reverse complement strand
AGGCGCTGCCAGCACTTCAGTTCGCGCGGTATACCACGCCCTGGCTGCATGCGCGACGCCCGCGGGTGCCGCTCGCTATCGGAGTGTCAGTTTCGGGCGAGGTTGCCCGCACCGTTGAGGGCGTGGTGCTCGCCCGCGAGGCTGGTGCGTATACGATGGGTATTACCTGTGCCCCTGCTTCACGTATCGCCCGGGCCGCTCATATGAGCCTCGACGTCAGTATTCCGGCTATGGATATTCCCCGCGTCCGAACCTACGTCGGCACTCAGATCGCGCTATAGATGGTTGCTCTCCGGCTGGCCGAGGTACGTGGCGTCATTAGTTACCAGGAGGGTCGTAAAAAGCGCCGCATGCTTGAACATGCAGCCGACGTAGCAGAAGCGACCCATGAGGCCATGAGTACCACTGTGCGCCAGCTCGCGCAGTCCTTGAAAGAGCGCAGCCACTTCATCGTGGTGGGCGGCGGGCCTAACCTTGGCAGCGCCATGTTTGGGGCGGCGAAGCTACTGGAAGCCGCTGGCGTCTATGCTCAACCCCAGGATCTCGAGGAATGGGTCCATCTCCAGCGCTTCCTTACGGAGGACCGGACACCGACCTTTCTCCTGGCACCTCCTGGCTTGGGTTATAGCCGAGCCGTCGAGGTCGCCGCCGTAATGCGCCGCATAAACTGTTTTGTGATCGCCGTGGTGGAGGAGCATGACACCGAGGTAGCGCGATTTGCGGATGTCGTGTTGGCGGTCAAGGGCACGCTCCCTGAGGCGCTAACACCACTTGTCTACTCCAACGCCGTCGAACTCTTTGCCTCGGATCTGGCTGAGGCAATCAATGAACCCTATTTCCGCGGCTTTGAGGGTCGTTGGGCTACCCCGGACGGTGACCCCATCTGGTTTAGCGAATCACTTGCCACACGCAATGAACTCTTCGCGATGGGTGATCCCGGATTGGTGCCGGTATCAGGCGGAGGGAACGGTGCGTCTTAAGGACAAAGTGATCATTGTGACCGGCGGCGGGGCAGGCATAGGTGAGGAATATTGTTATGCTCTCGCCCGTGAAGGTGCCCGCGTCTGCATCGCCGATATTCTGCCCGTCGCAGCCATCACGCCCATTGTGGATGAGATCACCGCTGACGGCGGTGACGCGATTGCTTTGCAGATTGACGTTTCCAGCCAGGCCGACACCTTGCGCATGGCCGACAGGGTCGTCCAGCAATGGGGCCGGGTCGATGGCCTGGTTAACAATGCCGTACTCCAGCCTGCTAAGTTCTTTACCGAGTTTACGGTCGCGGAGTTTGACCGTATGATGGCCGTCAACGTCCGTGGTGTCTGGCTGTGCACAGTTGCCGTCTTCCCGCATATGCAACGCCAGGGGAAGGGCAAGATCGTGAACATTGGCTCGCAGACGTTTTTCGAGGGCTGGTGGGACCTGACGCCGTATGTTGCAAGTAAAGGCGCCGTGGTCGGGATGACCCGCGCCCTGGCTCGCGAAATCGGCCCGATGGGTATTCGTGTCAACTGCTTGTGCCCCGGGCTGACAGTGACCGAAAGTTCACTGCGCGAAGTTAACCAGACGATCAATCCAGGCCGCGTAAACCAGTGGCTCGACGCGCACGTCGAGGAACAGTGTATTAAGCATCCTGGCTATCCACAGGATCTGGTTGGACCGCTCACCTTTCTGCTGAGTGACGATAGTGATTTTATGACCGGCCAGACCGTGCTAGTCGATGGTGGCTGGACCATGACTTAACCGGTATGTCCGCTGCCAAAGGAGAATAGAGGATGGATGCGCTAGAGGAGCGGGCGCGGCAAGCATTCGTAAATAGCCGCAAGCTGGGTGCCGTGAGTCCCACTGCCGCTCAAGTCGGCAATGTCCTATTCCGGCTCAGACAGCTGTTTTCTGATGCCGACCTCACCCTGATGGATGACCGTCTATTCTTGCGCCAGGTTGAACGGGTATGGCCCGTTGCCCAATATGTGGACCGCGACAGCTAGGGTCTTGTGACGACATAGTAGGAAAGGTACATCCTGGTATGCAAAGGCAACAACCACCCGTGGGGACCACCGTTCACCGGGACAAGGCGTATGTTTCCAACGGCCACCCACGCCAGACGCTTGATTTGTACTTGCCGAAGGGCGGCAAGCAACTGCCACTCATCCTCTGGATTCATGGCGGCGGCTTTCTGACGGGGAGTAAAGACGATGGCGTTCCATTTGAGTACCTTAGCTGGGGCTTTGCAGTTGCCTCCCTTAACTATCGACTAAGCCACCATGCGCTCTTTCCGGCCCAAATCGAAGATTGCAAGTCAGCAGTTCGTTGGCTCCGTGCCCACGGCGCAGAGCTCCAGCTTGACATCCAGCGCTTCGCCGCATGGGGGCCATCGGCCGGCGGCTACCTCGCCACCTTGTTAGGCGTGACGGGGAATACGCCAACCTTCGACGTTGGAGAGCATTTGGAAATCTCTAGTGCCGTGCAGGCCGTGGTGGACTATTTTGGGCAAACCGACTTTCTCCAGATGGACGAGCATAGGCGGCCCGGTGATCAGGTGCATGATGCTCCCGACTCACCGGAGGCGCTAGT
>JBBRHB010000757.1:0-2577 GCA_038223355.1 Chloroflexales bacterium | reverse complement strand
GGCATCTGGAGAGCTAAGATCAGCGCCGGCTGGTCATAAACGTCTTTGAGTAGGGCATAGCCGCCCATTGTGTTCGCGTCGATTGGTTGCACAGCTTTCGCTTGGCCATGCAGCAACGCAGTACGAGCTAATGCCAGGACTGGGGATAGATGTTCGTTGAGCCCGTGAAGGTTAATATTGAGGTGGGTTGTCTTCGCCAACGCCGTCACTTCACCCTGATTTAGATAGCGTCCCGTCAACAATGAACCTCGTGATGGACCTGTGAGGTCACTCTTAAGGATCGGGCGCGACGCGATGAGCATCGGTCCATCTGCGAGCTGAATAATCCCTTTGATCGCGTGACCCATGCCCTGTTGCTGAAGTAAAGGGTCGTGCTGCATTGCGGCTTGGCCCAGCCTCACCGGTAGTGATACAGCCTGAGTGCGGACGAGATCGAAGGCTTTACCGAAAACGAGCTTGTTCGCAGTATCATAAATGAGGAGCAGGTTCAGATGGTTCGTTTCAAAGGCACCATTGGTCACGTTTGCGTCGAGGTAGGGCTGATTATGGTCTGCGGCGAAGCGGTATGTGTCGTCCCAGACCGCCCAGTCATTAGCATTGAGGTCAAGCCCATTTACATCAGTCGTTAGAGCATCAAGAGACCGGTCAATATTGGTCTGCGTTGCCTGAGCTTCCAGATTGAGAAAGCTACCAAGCAAGATGATCCGGAGCACAATATAGAGCGCCAGGACGCAGCCCACGACGACCGCCGAGATCATTAAAGCGGTTTTGGAGCGTAGTGTCGACGGCCTATAGCGCCATCGGGGCAAGACTGACGTTCGACTCATGCCAGGTCCTCGTGAAATAGTGGCGTTGCACGCGTTGACGGCTGGTGACCAGAGCATGCAACGTCACTATCGCATAGCTCAGTATCTGATGAATGGTTCGATGTGCCCATCGCGAGTCGGCCGTTAAGGTATACACGCTTAGGACTGGATGTAACGTCGAAGAAGTAGGGCCGACGATGCCGCTCTTGAACCTGTATCTCCTGCTCAACGACAAACCTTGCTATACTTGGGAGCTATGACAACATCGACGTTAACCCATGTAGAATGCAGCGCCTGTAGCCAGCGTTATCCGGCTGACCAACTGCTCAACGTCTGCTCGGCCTGCGGCAAGCCACTACTGGCTCGTTATGATTTGCAGCGGGCGGCTCAAACGCTCACGAAAGCCGCGCTTGCTCGGCGTCCTGCTACGCTGTGGCGCTACGAAGAAGTCTTGCCGGTGCAACAAGCGGCCAACCGGTTGTCGCTCGGTGAAGGTTGGACGCCGCTGCTGCATGCAGTTCGCCTGGGACAGCAGATCGGTTGCACCAATACCTATATTAAGGACGAGTCGCTCAATCCTACGGGGAGCTTTAAGGCGCGTGGCTTGTGCATGGCAGTTAGCCGTGCGTATGAACTCGGCGCGAAGGAAATTGCGATCCCCAGTGCGGGCAATGCCGCCGGAGCCATGGCCGCCTATGCTGCGCTCGCCGGTCTGCCGGCCCACGTCTTCATGCCCATCGACGTGCCGGCAACCTTCCAAGTAGAGTGTAAGGTGCTGGGGGCTGAGGTCACGCTGGTCGATGGCCTGATTACCGATTGCGGGGTGAAGGTGCGTGAAGGAGTAGCCGCGCACGGTTGGTTCGATGTCAGCACGCTGAAAGAGCCGTACCGTATTGAAGGCAAAAAAACCATGGGCTATGAACTGGCAGAACAGTTCGACTGGATGCTCCCGGATGTCATTATCTACCCTACAGGCGGTGGGACGGGGCTGATCGGGATGTGGAAGGCCTTCGACGAACTCGAAGCTATGGGGTTGCTTGGTGCACAACGGCCCCGCATGGTATCGGTCCAAAGTACCGGCTGTGCCCCGATTGTGCGCGCCTTTGCCGCAGGGGAAGAGCACGCGGCACTATGGGAAGGTGCCCACACGATTGCCGATGGGCTACGGGTACCCGCGGCCATCGGCGATTTCTTAATCATTCGTGCACTGCATGCCAGTAGTGGCACTGCCATCGCCGTTGATGACCACGAAATGCTGGCATATGCGAAGATAATGGGTAGCAGCACGGGCATTTTTCCGGCTCCCGAAGGTGCCGCCTGTTTGGCAGCACAGGTTCATCTGCTGAACATGGGCTGGATCAAGGCGGATGAGCGGGTGGTGCTGTTTAACACTGGCACCGGTCTTAAGTATGCGCATGCCTGGGCCTAAACTGCACGGTTATGGCGCACGGACGCCGAGGGTCACGATCTGTCCGGGCCGGAGTACGGCACCCGCTGCCGGCTGGTGGCTAACGACGGCATAGGGCGGAAACGTGTCGAAGAGGTTGCCTAGACGAGTCCGGCCCTGATAGTCGATGTTGACGTAAGGAACGCCCAGCTTCGCAAGGGCTGCCTTGGCCTGGTTTTCACCGAGGCCTACTAGATTCGGCATCTCCACAGGCTGTGGCGTGGCCGAGGGCAGAGGCGGTGCCGAGCTGGTCGGGGTCACGGGCGAGGTAGAAGGCGTTGTTGATACGACTGTCCGTATCGCGGTTGAAGTGGCAGCCGGTTG
>JBBRHB010000756.1:0-2587 GCA_038223355.1 Chloroflexales bacterium | reverse complement strand
CTTGCCGTCTTTGACGCTGATCATCGTGCCGCAGCCAACAGCACAATAGGGGCAAATGCTTGGAACTTCCGTGGCACCGGCGATCTTGAGGGTCTTGGTGCGGGCAACGACGCGTGTGAGGTCGGTACCTAAGGCGAGGCTGGTACCGAGTGTAAAGCCGCCCGCCGCTTTCAAGAAATCGCGGCGACTGACCTGCTTCGAGGGGTGGTCCATGGGATCTGCCTCCAACGCTGCTACGGAACGGTTCAAGACTGCCTTTGGTCGATTATTCTACCAGGAGTCGAGTTCGCGCCTGTCAATCGGTACATTCCATTAGCAATCGTAATGCCAGGGTAGTGCAAGCTTGGCCACTGCCGGCATTTCTCACCTCAGTCTGGGTTTGTTGTTGACCAAGGCAGGTGGAGAGAATAGGATTGCCTACAAAAAAACGTGCGCCGGGCTCGATCATCGAGCCCGGCGCACTAATGCCCGTGGGTTGGCTTCACATTAAACGAAGGTTAGCGTCCGGTTTGCCCAGTCTCCAAAAGCCTCGCCATCGTTCCGGCCTGCTTTCCACTGATCGAACACTTCCGCGAGGGTATCAACCAGGACATTAGACCGCACATCGGGCCGGTACAAGCGGGCCAGCCGTGTGCCTTCGAAGCTACCGCCCAGATATATATTATAAAGCCCCAGACTCCGACCGACTAGGCCGACCTCAGCCGAAGGTGGGCGTGAGCACCCGTTGGGGCAACCACTCATCCGAATCCACACCCGATCATCGCCATAGCCACGTTGCTCTAGCTCGGTAATGACGCCAGGGAGAAAACGCTCGCTTTCCGCGACGGCCAGGCCACATGTAGGCATTGCGGGACAGGCCATTGCGTAGCGCCGCAAGGTGCTCAAGCCATCGCCGCCCGTCGACAAGCCGTGCTGCAGCAGCAGTGCTTCGACCCGCGGCTTGGTATCGGCGGGAATGTGGGTCAGGACGAGATTTTGGTGGGCGGTCAAGCGCATCCCGGGCTTCACTTCGTCGGCGATGGCACGTAGTCCTGTTTTGACCAACCGGTCGTCTTTGTCCTGGATGCGGCCATTCTCGATCCAGATGCCGACCAGCCACTGCCCATCGGCCTGTTGGTGCCAGCCGAGGTGGTCGTCAACACCATACTGCGGCACGTCAGCCGGCAAAGGTAAGCGTCCTCCCAGCCGGCGGCCCAACTCGTCGCGGAACCACTCAACCCCTCGGTCGGCGAGTACATATTTTAAGCGCGCATGCCGCCGGTTAGAGCGGTCACCGAAGTCACGGTACAGGGCGGTTGCGGCTTCGAGGACGGGTATGGCCTGCTCTGGGGGTAGGAAGCCAATCCGGTCGCCCAGTCGAGCGAAGGTTTCCTTCTGACCATGCGTACTACCTAGACCACCGCCTGCGACGAGGTTGAAGCCCCGGATTTGGCCATCTTGTTCGAGTACAGCTTCAAGCGCCATATCGTTCGTAAACAGATCGACGCAATTATCGTGCGGCAAACCGATCACGATTTTATGCTTACGCGGC
This sequence comes from Chloroflexales bacterium, assembly GCA_038223355.1. GTDB lineage: Bacteria > Chloroflexota > Chloroflexia > Chloroflexales > Kallotenuaceae > JACDGP01. Next base: position 1,056 of record JBBRHB010000756.1, on the reverse strand, counting down.
ATGTAGGTAGGGCCGAAGAATGACTCGTCGCGTTGCGGCTTGACCTTGACGCGGCTGCCATCGGCCATAATTTTTTCGCCGTCTAGCCATAGTTCATAATAGGCGGTCGAGTCGGGCATGAAGTGATCGCTGATCTGCTGAGCCAGCTCCTGGTAGTCGAAGCTGTGGCCCGGCAAGAGGTCGGCAACCGGGCAGGTTAGCGTATTGCGGGTAACGTCACCACAACCGCCATAGGTCGTCATCCAGCGTTCGTTGAGGGCACGGATGAGGCCCTTGAGCTTAGCTTTCCCTATGCCGTGAAATTGGAAGTCCTGCCGCGTCGTGATGCGAATCGTATTGTTCGCACTGCTCGTCGCTAGTTCATCGGCGACCAGATACTGTTCAGCAGTCAGGCGACCTCCCGGGAATTTGGTGCGAACCATAAAGGCCCAGGCACGGTCCTGCTTCGCCTTTTTCAAGGCCTGTCGCTGATCACGGTCGTCTTGCATATAGCTGCCATGAAATTTCAGCAGTTGCGCAGCGTCTTCAGAGATCCGTGCCGTGCTCAGATCATTCAGCTCTGTAGGGAGTGGGCCGGCCAAGCCATTGCTCGCCCGTTTCAGCCCCTCGTTTTTAGAAGGCGGGAGCTCCGTTTGGCCCGGAGCATCCGTATCGGTTAATGGAACTGCGGCACTCATACTATCTCCTCTTGGGGCCTGGGCCCACTGCTTGATACAACCCGTTCGCTCTATAGTATAAACGCTTTGGCCAGTTACCCGGCCAGAGCAACCGTCGAGGACTCGGGCTCAAGATGAAGGCCGCACTCCGTTTTGCCGAAGCCGACCCAGCGGCCGGAGCGCGGGTCTTCAGTCGTTGGCAAGCGCGTGCATGGCGCACAGCCAATCGAGGTATACCCTTGATCGAGCAGGGGATTATAGGGAACCTTATGAGCGTGAATATAGCGCCACACATCTCGTTCGGCCCACGCCACCAGCGGGTTAAGTTTGACCAGTTGGTATTTCGTACTCCACTCCACCAAACGAGCTTGAGTGCGTGTACTCCCATTATCCCGGCGCA